>DATJYD010000833.1:0-3724 GCA_035499755.1 Fimbriimonadaceae bacterium | reverse complement strand
GGCGCCGGGCTTCACGGGCAGATGGAGGTCGCACGTGCGCGCGAGCGGTGTGATCCGAGGATCCACCATGATCAGCTTCGCCCCGCGGTCCCGGGCCCGCCAGATGTAATCGGTGGTGATCGGCGAGCATTCGGCGACGTTCGTGCCCGCGCAGAGAATGACCTCGGCGTCGAGGATGTCCTGCCATGAGTTCGCCGCGCGGTCGATGCCGAACGCCTTCTTGTTTCCCGCCCCCGCGCTTACCATGCACAGGCGGCCGTTGTAGTCCAGGTTCTTGGTCTGCAGAGCGACCCGGGCGAACTTGCCGACGAGATAGCTCTTCTCGTTCGTCAGGGAAACCCCGGAGAGCATGGCGACCGCGTCCTTGCCGTACTTCTCCTGAACCCTCTGGATCTCGCGGATCGTGGTCGAGAACGCCTCTTCCCAGGAAATCGGGACGAAGCCCTTGCCTTCGACCCGCTTCATCGGTGCGAGCAGCCGGTCGGGGTGGTTGTCCTGCATGTACCGCTTCACACCCTTCGGGCAAAGCTTGCCCCGGTTGAACGGGAACTCCTCCCAAGGCTCGAACCCGATGACCTTGTTGTCGCGGACCTTGAGCTGGATGCCGCACTGCTGGCCGCAAAAGCAGCAGTGGGTCTTGACGAGCTTCTCCGGCTCGCCGCGTCCGCGCCACCCGCCGGGCGGCTCGTAGTTGAGGTGCGGACCGAAGCTCGCGGTCAGTTGTTCGAGAGGAATGGGAAGGGTTGCCATCTTTCGAATTGGAATTTGGAATAAGGGGAGATTGGAAGTTAAGAAGGGGAAGCGCCGGCTGATTGCCGGTCAAGTAAGAGCCGGGTTTGGTTGCAATGCTCTGCCCTCTTGTACAATGGTCTGGTGGACTACCATGAGCTCATTTGGATGGATCCGAGAAGGCGCAGTGGTCAGCCCTGTCTGAAGGGCACGCGGATAACGGTGCAGGATGTCCTCGAGTATCTCGCGGGGGGAATGACTGAGCAAGAGCTTCTCGACGACTTTCCGGAGTTGAACCATGAGATGATCCTGGCTTGCCTCGCATACGCCGCTGATCGTGAAAGAAAGCTGCGTTCCAGTTTTCTATGAGATTCCTGGTGGACGAGAACCTCTCTCCCCGACTGGTCACGCGTTTGGCGGACATCTTTCCTGGCTCGATACACCTTCGAGACGCCGGCCTGTTGGGCGGAATCGACCCGGACGTCTGGGAGCACGCGAAGGCGACGGGAGCGGCGATTCTCACCAAGGACACCGACTTCCAGTCCCGTGCCCTGCTTCTTGGGCAGCCACCCAAGGTCGTGCTCGTCCGACTGGCGAACTGCTCGACGACGAAGGTGGAGATCGCCATTCGCAGCAGCCTCGACTCTATCGGCGCCTTCGATGCCGATCCAAGCGCCGCACTCCTGGTTGTGCCATAGAACCGGCACCCTGCCGGCGAGCGGCTACCGGAATGGGTCTTAGCCTGCATAGGGTCGCTCCCCCAGGGTCGCCGCCTGATTGAGGGCGACCAGCTTCCGCTTCTCCTCCGGAGACAGGTTCTGGTGCTCGCCGAAGTCGAAACCGACCTCTCGCATCACCTCGACCAGATCGTCGTGGTGCAACCGCGACTGATAGGGCTCGCCGGAACGAGCACAGAGAGTCTGCGGCCCTCGCTCACCTTCCTCCTTGTAGAAGGCCACTCCGAGCTGAGCCGGGCGCTGGATGATGTGAAACAGCTTGCCGAACGGCATGTAGAGCAGCAGCACGATCACCGTGAACGCATGCAGAAGCGACAGAAACGAGAAGCTCTGCCCGCCCATGAGCCGGTAGCTCGCCGTGAGCATCAGCCCGGTGATCGCGACCGAGAAGAGGATGAACAGAGGAACGAGATCGGCGGCAAGGGTCTGGACCGCCTGCGCTCCGTGGTCGAAAACGCGCCGGTGCATGGCCACCGCGACCCCGATCAAGACGAGCACCGCGCTGATATTCAGCCCGTTAAAGACGAAGAACCCGAGGACGCTGTGAGGCGGAAATGCGAACTGCGGATGACCCATGACCTCGACTACATAGTTCGGCCCCCTCGTGTCGAACTGCACCCACCCCCAACTGAGGGGAACCGTGATCGCGAAGGCGACGAGGCACCCCCAGGCCAGGCAAAGGTGGGCCAGCCACCGCTGGGGACTTCGCCTCCCGATGAATCGCTGGGCGACGATCCTGTCCACGAACAGCGCGATCAGTTTGGCGACGTTCCGCGCCAACATCCGAGGCCGAAGGAAGATCTTCCAGCTTGCTTTGAAGTACCGCCAGGTCGGCGGGCGCTGAAGCCACATCGTGTACCGGTAGAGCATCGCGAAGGCCGCGAAGACGGTCGCCGACGCATAGGCCGCCAGCGGCGGATCGAAGCGCGACAGGCCGCCGGAGCCGAAGTAGATTCCGGCGAGAACGAGGAGGGCCGCTGCCATCCCCGCGCTCATCGCAGTGACTTGGGATCGGCTTGTCATCTTATCTCCACCGGAGCGGGACGCGATTGGAGAAGGTCGGCCGGTTGATCGGCTCTCACCGCCCTGACGATTCCCAGTACCATCCCTCCGAACGCCCACAGCCAGGCGATGCAGGCGACGGGAAGGAAGAATCCGGCGACCGGTTTGAGGAACGGCAGCTTGAACTGCACCGACATCGAATACGTCGCGAACGTATACATTCCGAGCGGGAAGACCATGCTCCAAAGCTGCGGTTCGTAGCGGAGCGGCACTCGCTTGATTCCATGCCGCCAGATCCCCAGGATGACAAGGAGCGGAATCCACGCGGTGGCCACCATCCAGAAGAAGACGGTGAAAGCGCGCAGGACCGGAAAGGCGTCGACATTGAATCCCCACGCGCCCGAATGCTGGTCCACGGAGACCCCGGCCAGGCAGGAGATCGCGGCGCCTCCCATCATGATCCAGTAGGGCGGGGCGAGATCGGCCGCCTCGACTTTCGTCAGCACCAGCCGCGAAACGATCAGCCCGATCAGCATCAAGTAGGTGGCGGCGCCGATCATGAAGAACCCAGCCGCGGCAAAGAGCGGGATTCGATCGCTGAGGAGCGCGGAGAGGACGGCCAGGGACTGGGTCGCCACCACGATCACCAGCCAAGAGCCGTTCACGCTCCGCTCGGCGGTCGGCTTGTTCGCGGAGACGATGACGATGGTCGCGAAGGCGTAGATCAGCACGATCCATAGGCCGCTCGCGAGACAGAACATCCCGAAGCCGAAGTCCGAGGCGTGAAAGAGGCGGATCGAAACCGCGCCGAGAACCGCGGTTCCAGCGATCGTCGTGAAGAACCCGGGACCCTTCGTGAAGGACAGGAAGTCCGCGATCATGTCGCGGCCGAAGCGGCCGGCCCTGACAATCGTGAGCAGCCACAGGATCCCATAGCCCACGGCGCCAAAAACGAAGAGGATCTTGGCTTCGTCGGCCAAGCCGAAGGCAAGCAGCGCGGCCGCCACGATTCCGGTTGCCATGACATAGGCGAAATAGCCGGGAAAGAGCGAACGCGCGGCCTCCGCCAGCTTACGGTTCACGGTCGATCCTCCTGACGCCGACGAGCATCCAGGTATTGATGGCGAGGCAGACGATGCTGACGATCGCGCCCGGCACGATCATTCTCCTCTCGCCCGCGAGAGCCCCTTCGAGAGCCGACACGAACAGCCAAAGCTGCAGGATCACCAGCACCAATTCGAAGAGAAGCAGCGCGA
>DATJYD010000832.1:0-3029 GCA_035499755.1 Fimbriimonadaceae bacterium | reverse complement strand
ATGATCGGCTGCAAGGGCAGCGACATGTACTGCTACTTTCCCATGCCCTATTGGAAGTCCGTGTCCGTGAGCCTCTTGCGCCCTTCAGGCGGCCGCCCCATTGGCGAAGTGAAATGCGAGGTTGAGCACGTCGATCACGCCTATCCAAAGGCGAATTGCGGCTACTTCCATGCGATCTACAACCGGCAAGCGCCACGGATCGAAGGCCACGACTACCGCTACATCGACGTGCAGGGGCAGGGCGTCTACGTCGGGCACATGGCTTACCGGCACGACACCTCGATGGAGGAGAACGAGCGGACGTACTTCGACGGCAGCCGCACGCCCTGGATCGAAGGCGAAGGCTACGAGGACGACCACAACCAGGGCTGGGGTCTGAAGGATCTCCAGCGTGCGATGTGGGGCTCGACCGCCTCCGACGGGGGCGCCGGCGCCCCTTGGCGCTTCTACATCCCGGAGCTGTACGTGTTCCAGTCCGGCCTCCGCTCCGGCCATCAGGTGTACGGGCCGCACTCGCCGCTCGGCCACGAGGGCATGTATCAGGTCGGCGAGGAGGAGAGCGTCGCCTTCGCCTACATGAACGACAAGCCTGGCCTGAAGCAGACCGACGAGTTCGACGTCGGGAACGCGGCTTCGGAGAAGGCGCACCGATATCGTGTGGACGGGCATCGCGAGAACGTCAAGGGCGACTGGTGGTACGACGGCGAGGAAAACGACGTGCTGTACAAACTGCCGCCGATCGCCGACAACGGCGTCTCCACCGACAAAGGCAGCGAGTTCACGCTACGCCTCGATCCCGCGAACCATGGCGTGAGCCTGCGCAGGCGAACCGACAAAGAGAATAACCAGCAGCTCGCGCGGGTCTACGTGGACGGCGAGCCGGTGACCGAGCGACCCTGGTACAGCGTCGACTTCGAGCGGACGTTCCGCGACATCCGCTGGTTCGACTCCGACTTCGAGATCCCGGAGCGCTACACGCGAGGCAAGCGCTCCATCCGCGTGAGGATCCAGCTCATGTCGTCGAAGACAGGCCACTGGGATGAATACCGCTATTGGGCGTTCTGCCACCGCTAGCCCCCTGAATCGCGGCGCGGCGGAGCTCGGTGGGTGTGCGCCGACTCCCCGCGATAAGGCCTATGGCGTGCCGGGACGACCGCTCATACTTGTCGCGATGGGCGATCCAAACGCCTATAAGCTCTGCCCGGTCTGCAAGACCGCCGCTTACCTCGATGCGCAGGTGTGCTCGGGTTGCGGGCACCGTTACTCGACCCAGTTCGCCCCGCCGCCGAACCAGACACAGGCCTTCTATGGCCCGCAGGCGAATCCGAACCTAGACCCCTATCAGCTCAACAACCCGTACGGGCGGCCGGACAGCCAGAAACTGCTCATCACGATCCTCCTGTGGTTCTTCCTCGGCCACTTCGGGGCGCATCGATTTTATCTGGGCCACATCAATACGGCCGTGATGATGCTCGGCCTCGAGATCCTCGGGATCGTGACCGCATGCATCTTGATCGGGTACCTGTTCCTGTTCGCCGTCTTCGTCTGGTGGGTCATCGACCTCGTTCAGATGCTGACGGGAAATCTGAGGCCCACCGACGGCAGCCGGATCATCTGAGGTTCTTCGCGGATCCATCATCCCGTCCCGGGGGGCTATAGGGAAGATGAATGATAGGACCTATCCCGAACTCGCCGACCGCGCGGCGAGCTTCGGGATGAGCCCGCGTCAGGCTCTGCTCCGCGACTTTACTTATCTTTGAGCGCGGCCTCGACATCGGCGACGAGCTTGGGATCGTCGGGCTGGGTTCTCGGCGTATAGCGGCCGATAACTCTGCCGTCGCGGCCGATCAGGAACTTCGCGAAATTCCATTCGATGTCGTCGTGCCGATCCGCGCTGGCGATCAGCCAGGTGTAGAGCGGGTTGATCCCGTCGCCTTTCACGACGATCTTGGAGAACATCGGGAACTTGACGTGGTACGTCGCCTCGCAGAACTCCTTGATCTGGCTGTCGGATCCGGGCTCCTGGGCGCCGAATTGGTTGGCGGGGAAGCCGAGCACGGCGAAGCCCTGGCTCTTGTACTTCGCGTACATCGCCTCGAGGCCGGCGTATTGCGGAGTGTTTCCGCACTTGGAGGCGACGTTGACGACGAGGAGCACCTTGCCCTTGAAGTCGCTCAGGTGGACCTCCTTGCCGTCGATGTTCTTCATCGTGAAGTCGTAGATGGTCGCCGGAGCTTTGGGAGCGGCGTGAACGGCCACTGCGGCCGCGATTGCGGGAATAAGAGCGAGCACACTCATAACAACTTTAGTCTACGCAGCAGACGCCAGGAGTTTGCAGGAAAGGGTTTTGCCGAGCGCCAAGTCGTTAAGACGCAGAGTTTCTTTGCGTCAACCTTCCGCCGCGCCCGCGCTCCAAGGACCCGGCGCCTCGACGTCGCAAGCCCTTGCGTAACTCGCTACCCTTTGGTTCGTCCCTGATTATGTGGGACTGAGGAGATGGCCGCTCGTGTTGGCCGCCCTGCTTATCCGCTTCGCCCCCGCATCGAATTACGATCAGCAAAAGCTGATCCAGATCGCGCGGGATGCCGTCGTTGCGGAGGTTCGAGGCGCTCCGATCCTCCATCTATCCCACGGAGAGCTTCCGGTCCAGCCCGTCTTCGTCACGATCGAAGTGAACGGAGTGGTTCGGGGATGCCGGGGTTCCTTGGCGACCCGAACGGCTTCGCTCGAAGATGAGATCCGGATCGCCGCTCGGGGCGCAGCCGAACATGATCCCCGGTACAAGCCGCTGGGCATTAAGGAACTCGGGCAATTCCTGGTCACGGTCACGATCGTCGATCGCAAGGAGCCGATCGTCGACGTCGCGAGCCTGACCCCGGAGGAAGGGTTGGCGCTGAGGAGCGGGGATCGATGGGGAATCGTGCTTCCATGGGAAGGGAAAGACCCCCAGATCAGGCTCAAGTGGGCCTTTCAAAAGGCGGGCTTGCCGGTTGGCTCACCTGCCGTGGTTTATCGGCTCTACGCAACGA
>DATJYD010000831.1:0-16389 GCA_035499755.1 Fimbriimonadaceae bacterium | reverse complement strand
TGACGATCGGGGAAGATTGACGATTGACCATTGACCATTGACCATTGACCATTGACCCGCACTATTGACGATTGACCATTGACCCGCACCATTGACGATTGACGATCGACCACTGACCATTGACCGTTGACAGTTGACCATAGGCCATTGACCATTGACCCGCACCAGGGGACGAGGCCTAATCGTCAATCGTCAATCGTCAATCGTCAATCGTCAATCCTCCAATCCTCCAATCCTCCAATCCTCCAATCCTCCAATCCTCCAATCCTCCAATCCTCCAGACCTCCCTGTCCCTCCTTTTCCCGACACGTCTTTGGCGCCGACGGCACCATACTGAACTCCAGAGGACCCTCATGCTCATCAACATCCTTGCATTCGCAGTTGCCGCCCACTCCCAACCTTCCCTCTACTGCCCCTCGACGCTCGAAGAGATCAAGGGCGCGCCGGTCGTGACCATGGAGTATGCGGGGGCCAAATTCGGCACCTGCTGCGGAGGCGGATGCGCGGCGGCCTTCGAGAAGGACCCGCAGGGCCTGATCGCCAAGGCGATCGCGGCCAAGAAGACGGTCGGCGTCTTCGACTACGACCCGATCTCAGGCTGGAGGATCGATCCCGCGAAGGGCGTCGCGTTCAGCGACTACAAGGCGATTCGCTATTGGTTCGCGTCCACCGACGAGAAGAAGAAGTTCGACCAGGCGCCCGGCCGGTACATCAAGGACGTGAAGTCGGAATCCTATTACTGCCCGATCATGGACCAGCCGACCACTTCCGACAACGCCGCCTCGTTCGGCGACTACAAGGGCGTGCGCTACTTCATGTGCTGCACGGTCTGCGTGAAGAAGCTGCGCGAGAATCCGGAGAAGTACATGCCGGAAGTGAAGGACGTGAAGCCGCTGACGGTCGAGGTGGTCAAGAAGGGGTGAATGGGAATCCCACTTACCTATTCACCTATCCGCTCAAGCAGGCGCCCCCAGAACTCGAACGGCGCCATCTGGGTAACCCCGGAATATTGGAGGTCGCCGGTCTCGATCACGATCCATTACTCCGTCAATCGCACGACCAATACCAGGAGCCGCCGGTTGCGGGATTCGTGCTGCCTGAAAGGTCGCCGTTGACGTCGACTGCTTCACTGTCGAACTGGCCGGCGGCGGTGATGTGCTTCGCGTGGCAATCGGCGAAGATGATCGTCCCGCCGATCGAATCCCACTGGCGGTAGTAGTTGTAGGGCGGGTCGCAGTCGTACCCGTACTTCGCGCATCCCGGGTCGAGGTCCTTCGAGAAGAAGGCCATCATCTCCGACCGCATGATCCTGGTTTCCGAGGGAGCCTGGAAGTCGGTATCGGAGACGGAGCGGCTGGTCGTGTAGAGCACGTTATTCTGACTTGACTCGCCGGCAACCAGTGAGTAGGCGCACTGGGTGAACCGGTAGGAGCTACCGTAGGCCTGCCAATAGCTAGTGGCTCCCGGAACGTCGGTGGCCAGGTAGGGCCCGCCGTCGTCGAAGGGATCGCGGAATACGTTCTTGTCTTTCGTGTAAGGCAAGACCTCGACTTCCACGCCCTTGTGGCCCGGTTGGCCGGAGGGCGGTTGGCTGTTGTAGGCGTAGAAGATCGGCATCTGGTCGTCGCAGTCGTTCAGATACATCTTGACGGCGATCGCGACTTGGCGCGCGTTGCTGATCCCGGCCGTTCTTTTGGCCGCCATCTTGGCTTGGGCGAAGACGGGAAACAGGAGTGCGGCGATGATCGCGATGATCGCGATCACGACGAGAAGTTCGATGAGCGTGAACGCTTCGCGTTCACGCCGGTGTTGAGGTGTTGGGGTATTGAGGTATTGGCGCCCCGGGCTCGAAAGCTGTTCGGCGCTCGGCGTTCGGCGTTCGGCGTTCGGCTGGCAGCCAATGCCCTGATACCCTAACACCTCAATACCTTGAGCGAAGTGATTCATGTGCGACTCCTATTCGGCTAAGAGCCAGCCTTCGCATTTCTTTTGCGAACGTGGCTCCTATCGGGAGTCGCGCTCCACAATTCCTACACCGGTATTAGCCGGATCAGGTTCAAGGGGTCTTCCTTCGCGGAACTCTCAGCCTCTGCGGCTCCCCCTGCGGGCGGTTCTTGCTGCACGTAAGACTACCACGCACGGGGACGCGCGGTTTCCTACGGCGCGCTCACTCGATCTCCAGCCGCCGAAACTCGCCCGGACCTATCGATGCGGCGGCGAAGGCTCTTCTAGAACCTGTTTCGCCATCTCAAGCGTGACTGCCGGAAAGCACTCCAGGAACTCCTCGAGCGTGTAATTCGATTCGATGTAATCGAATAGCGTCCGCACCGGAACCCTTGTGGAAGCGAAAACGGGCACCCCCCCAGGACTTCAGGGTCGGAGGTGATCAACTCGCTCATGCCCTATTGTAGCCTTGGCCGGATCGTCCGCCCGTCCCAAGCGCAAGCAGGCGTATCATAAAGGGATGCAAGCAAAACGCCGGATACTCACATTCCTGGCGGTCGCAGTCGCCGCTCTCCTTGCGGCGACGGCATTCGCGCAGGATCAGAACACTCCCGAGGCGAAAGCCCGCAGGGCGATGATCGGCAAGACAGCCCCCGATCTCGCCGTAGACCACTGGCTGAACAGCGACGGCAAAGCTCTCTCCCTGAGCGGGCTCCGCGGAAAAGTCGTCGTGCTGGACTTCTTCACCTATTGGTGACCGAGCTGCGTGGCTTCTATGCCCGAGAACAACCGGGTCTATAGGAGCTTCAAGGGCCAAGGTTTGGTCCTTATCGGGGTCCACATCGATGCAGACATGAAGCAGCGCGACGCCGTCATCAAGCAGCACGGGGTTATCTACCCGGTCTGCCAGGACAAGCTGCCGAACAAACCGGGCGGCGCCGGAACGACCTATCACATCGAGTACATCCCGACGATCTTCGTGCTCGACAAGCACGGGACGATCATCGCGGAGGACCCTCCCGATCTCGACAAAGCCATCAAGAAGGCGCTCGCGAGCAAGTAGCTGCGTTCGCTCGCGATCCTAAGGCGGGAGCTCTGCTCCCGGAGCCGAATGAATTCGGCGGTTCCGGAGGATTGCTTCTAGAGGATCTTTAGGCGGGAACAAAACTCGGCCAGGGCGTCGTCGACCGGGCGCATCGGTTCGATCCCGAGGGCTTCGAGCTTGGCCATTCCGAGCACGCTGTACTTCGGCCGGGCGGCTGGGGTCGGCCAATCCTCGGTCTTGATCGGCTCAATGACGGTCCCGTAGCGAGGTGTCGGGGCGCCGGATTTGGTCCAGGCCCTAATCGCGCGGGTTGCGAACTCGTGCCAGGTCATGGCCTCCGGTCCGCCCGCATGGTAGATGCCAGGGAAGGCGTTGCGCTCGACCAGGTCGAGGAGGACCCGGGCGAGATCGGCCGTGTAGGTCGGGCAGCCGGTCTGGTCGGCGACCACCCTTAGGTTCTTTCCTGCCTCCATGGCCAGGATCATGGTTCGGGGGAACGAGGCGCCGTTCGGCCCGTAGAGCCAAGCGGTGCGCACGACGAGGGCGTTCGGGTTCGCGTCGAGGACGGCTTCTTCGCCGTCGCGCTTGGTCCGGCCATAGACGCCGAGGGGGTTCGTGGGAGCGTCTTCGGCGTAGGGCTCGGTGGCGCGGCCGTCAAACACGAAGTCGGTGCTAATGTGGATCAGCTTCGCTCCAATTCCCTTGACGGCTTCGGCAAGGTATCCGGGACCCAAGACGTTGATCTCGGTAGCCTCGCGGACCTCGCTTTCGGCCTTGTCAACGGCGGTGTAGGCGGCGCAGTTGAGCACCCAGTCGAACTGGCCGAGTTCTCCGGAACCAAGGCGGGCCATGGCGCTCGGATCGGTGATGTCGAGATCTTCCGGCGTCGCGGGGGCGACGACCTCGTGACGCCGGCTCCGGACCTCCGACACGAGGTCGGTTCCGAGCATGCCGCTTCCGCCGAGAACGAGGATTCTCATTGGCGATCAGCATAGCAGGAGCGGTGGGGAGTCGATGTGCTGATTCCTGATGGTTGATGGAATGGAGGAGCATCGTGGCGGCGGATACAGGGGCTTGGCTTTCGCAGGCCTCCGGAGCCGAATGAATTCGGCGGTCCCAGGGCAAGCTGAGAGAAATGCAAGCGAAAACAAGATAACCTGAACCGGTGGCTCGGCGTCGTAGAATTAGGAGCGGAGTAGGTTCATGAAAGCTTATACAGCAATCTGTCTGGCAGCCGTGATGGCACTCTCGGTTACCGTAGCGTTTTCCTACGATCGAGGTGGCGATTACGGAGGCGACCGGGGTGGTCAATCGGGCGGTGGAGGCGGAGGCCGGTCGTCGGGTGGGGGATCTCACGACGGCGGCGGTGGATCGTCTGGTGGCGGATCGAGAAGCGGCGGATCGGATCGCGGCGGCGGCTCATCCGGAGGCGGCGGATGGCGCGGAGGGTCCGATCGAGGCGGCTCCTCGGGCGGTGGTTGGCGTGGCGGATCCGATCGAGGCGGCTCCTCGAGCGGTGGCTGGCATGGCGGCTCGAGCGGCGTACACAACTACTTCCAGAACAACCGGGGGGGCGGTTCCGGTGACGGTGGCGGCCAACAACGCGGGGGCGGCGGTTCCGGTGACGGCGGCGGCCAACAACACGGAGGCGGCGATCTCGGCCGGGGCGGAGGCGGAGGCGACCACGGAGGTGGCGGCGGCTCCAATGGAGGCGGCAACCAAGGCGGCGGCAATAATCGCGGCGGCGGCGGAGGCTCCAATAATGGCGGAGACAATAGCGGCGGCGGCTGGGGAGGCGGCAGCAACAGCGGCGGCGGCGGTTGGGGCGGAAGCAACGGCCCCACGCACACCGTGTCGGGGCCCGGTTCCCAGCGCGGCGGATCTTGGGATGCCGATCTGAGCCGCAAGAATTCCCACAGCGGGACCGACCACTACGGTGGCTCGAACAACGTTCTCTCCTCCGGCAAGCTATCGAGACCGTCCTTCGGCAATCACGTTCCGGCCAACCTGCGGTCGGGCCATGAGGGACACGATTTCGACAAGGGAAACTTGATCCACCGCAAGGATCATCCGGTCCTCATCTCGGGCGGATACCGGGTCGGCTACTACTTCTACACGCCCCTCTGGTGCGACGACTACTTCTGGTATCCGTTCTACATTTTCGATCCCTGGGGCGGGCCCTGCTTCGTTTCGCCCTGGTACTACTACCCGTGCCTGCCGCCCTATGTGGCATGGAATCGCTGCCACGTCTACAATCTGCCGCCTTGGTCCGAGTGGTACGGGGACGTGTACGACTATCGCCCGAGCTATTACGGAGGCGACTACGGCGTGTGGTCTCGGGGCCATCGCAGCGAGATCGACTATGCCGTCGACGATATCGTCGCTTCGTTCGAGCGCGACGACAAGCAGGCGGCGGGGCGGCTGATCTCGACGGATCTGGATGTGGCGATCTACATCGACGGCAAGTATTCGTACACGGTCAACGCGAAGGACTTCTACGACATGTTCCTGGACGCGACTCAGAATACGAAGACTCGCAAATATGAGATCACGCGCGTCGAGACGGGCCACGACGAAGCCGGGCGCGACATCGTAAGGGTGAACGCGCGCCACGACTACGAGGATCCGTGGGGACAGGTCACGACGGTCGACCACTTCTACGAGCTTCGATACGAGGGCCGGAACCTCGTCATCGACAAGTTCGGCGTGAGCGGCCAGTAGGTTCTTTCGACTACCTCCTCCCTCGGCCCCGGCTCGCGATTCGAGCCGGGGCCTTTTGATTTTGGATTTCGGGGCTCCGCATGCTGAGGACCGCAATCGGAATCCAGATGAGTCTCAGGATGACAAGCCGGGATGCGATGAACCTTGTCGGTCAGCGGTCTTTGGACGGGGGAGTTCTGTTAAACCGGGCGGGGTTAGTAAGATAGAGCGATGAAGCTTCATCGCCCACTGATCTCAGCGGTTTGCCTGGCCGTGGCCGTCGCCGCCCAGGCCCAGCAGCACCTTGTCGACGTCATCTACGGCCACAAGATGGGGGTGGCTTTGACGATGGATGTCTTCGAGCCGGCGAAGCCCAATGGGATCGGCGTAATCTGGTTCGTCAGTGGAGGCTGGTTCTCCAGCCACGACGACGTCAATCCGCTGATTGCCAAGCCGTTTACCGATCGCGGGATGACGGTTTTCGAGGTCGTGCACGGCAGCCAGCCGAAGTTCCAGATTCCCGAGATTCTCTCGGACGTCAACCGGGCGGTTCGCTTCATCCGGGTCAATTCGGCGACCTGGCACGTCGATCCGAACCGGCTCGGCGTGTCGGGCGGATCGGCGGGCGGCCATCTCGATTTGATGATCGGCGCCTACGGGGGGCCGGGCGATCCGAATGCGAAAGACCCGGTCGATCGGGCGAGCAGCGCGGTCGAGGCGATCGCCTGCTTCTTTCCGCCGACCGACATGGTCAACTTCGGCTCGCCTGGCCGGGAGCCGTTCCGGGAGGACACATACAAGCCCTTCTGGCCGGCGTTCGGCTTCACCGATAAGACGAGCAAGGAGGACATGGATAAGTTGGCCAAGGACTACTCGCCGATCTATGGGGTGACCGCCAAGTTTCCTCCCACCTTTGTGATGCATGGCGACGCCGACAAGCTCGTACCTCTCCAGCAGTCTCAGGAGTTGATGGACAAGCTCCAGGAGTTGGGGGTGCCGCACAAACTCGTCGTGAAGAAAGGCGCCGGGCATGGCTTCTGGCTGGGGATGGACAAGGACATGAACCAGTTCGCGGACTGGTTCGAGAAGTACCTGGGGAAAGCGAAGTAGGGGTTGAGGGGCCGGGCTGGCCCAATGCTGTTCACTTACTGAGACCGAACCACCGAATCCGCCGAGATCCACCGCCTGGAGGCGGAGCCGATTCGAGAGCCGGCGGCCCAAGCCTAAACCGTATTGGGATTAGGCCTGCTTTGCCGCCAGGATGAAGTCGCGCAACTTGGCGGAGTCCTTGATCCCGGGGCTGGACTCGACGCCGCTGCTCACGTCCACGGCATACGGACGGACCCTCCGGATGGCTTCGGCGACGTTGTCGGGGGTGAGGCCGCCGGCGAGGATGACCGGCTTGGGCAGAAGCTCGCGCAGGGCCGCGGCCAAATCCCAATCGAGCGGCTTGCCCGTTCCACCGAAGAGGCGATCGTCGAATGCGTCGAGGACGATTCCACGAATTGAGAAGTGCCCGTTCTTGCCAAGGACGTTGCCGATCTCCATCTGACAAACCGATGGGTCCAAGAACCTTGGTCGAACCACGAGAAGGACCGGCGGAATCAGCTCGGGACATGAAACGTCGGGCGGATCGATGCACTGAATGGAGTTGCAGCCGGCCCAATCGCCGCTGACTTGAGGCCCGTAGACGGCGACGGTTTGGGCGTAGGGAGCGCTCTCTTTGATCCAGAAACGGCGTTCCGGAGCCACGTAACGGGGGCTCGACTTCTCGAACACGAAACCCAGAGCGTCGGCGCCGAGATCGAGCGCGAGTTCGGCGTCTTCCGGTCTCGTGATCCCGCATATCTTAACTTTCATTTCTCGATCAGCCCCCGGATGGTTCTACCCACCGGTCGAAAACCCGTGCTACCATCCCATGACTTCGCGGACCTTCGCGCCAACGTCTGCCGCGGCGCAAAAGGCCGTGCCGATCAGAACCGCCCTTGCTCCGGCCTCTTGAACGCGGGCGAGATCGGACGTGGTTTCGAGGGCGCTTTCGCTCACTCCGACGACCCCGGGCGGAATCAACGGCAGAAGAGTCTCGGAAACCGAAAGCGAGGTCTTCATCGTTCCCAAATCGCGATTATTGACCCCGATCAGGTCCGCGCCCAGGGCCAGAGCGATGTCCAACTCAGGGCGCGAATGAACCTCGAAGAGAACGTCCATCTCCAGCGCCTTTGCCAGCCCTGCCACGATGTGAAGCTGCGGCTGGTCCTCGAAAGCAGCCACGATCAGGAGAATGCAGTCGGCACCCCAAGCACGCGACTCGTAGACCTGATAGGGGTCGAAGATGAAGTCCTTGCGGAGGCAGGGCAGACCCGAGACGGAGCGGGCAATATCCAAGTTCTGGCGCGATCCCTTAAAATATCGCTCGTCGGTGAGCACGCTCAGGCAATGGGCGCCGGCGTCCCGATAGGCTTCCGCGATCGCCGCGGGATCGAATCCAGGCCGAATCAACCCCTTGGACGGAGACGCCTTCTTCACTTCGGCGATGAGGGCGAGTGGCGTCTGGGCTTGTTCGAGGGCGGCTCGGAAAGGGCGGACCGGAGGCGCGTCTTGAGCCATCCGCTCGATCTCCGCCAAGCCGATGGTGGCCTTGGCCAGTTCAACCTCGAGGACCTTGGAATCCAGAATCGTTCGCAACACGCTCATGGCATTTGGCTCACTCGGATCAGTTCGTTCAGCTTGTGGGCCGCTTTGCCCGAGCTGACCGCGTCGAGAGCAATGGTCGAAGCTTCGACCAAGTCTTCGGAGAGCCCGGCAAGCCAGATCGCGGCGGCGGCGCTGGGCTGAACGGCTCGAAAACGGACCGACTTTGGATCCGAAACCGCCTCGCGAAGAATGTGCGCATTGTCGCCAAGCGTCCTTCCCGGAAGCAAAGCGGCCGAATCGACGGGATCGAGGCCAAAGTCGCGCGGGGTGAATTTCCCGGGAGTCACCCGGCCATCCCAGACCTTGATGTAGTGAGTGCCTTCGACTGGCGATATCTCGTCCAGTTCATCGTCCCCGTGAACGATCAGGGCGCGTTGCGCGCCGAGGAGGTTCAGGGCTTCGCCCATGCTGCGCATGAGTCCCGGATCGTAGACCCCGATCAACTGGCGGGTCGCGCCGGCGGGATTCATGAGCGGCCCAAGCTGGTTGAAGATCGTCCTGACCTGGAGGTCCTTACGAGCCGGACCGACGTGGCGCATCGCCTGGTGGTGGGCTTGCGCGAAGAGAAAGACGATGCCCACCGTATCGAGAACGTGAAGGAGCCGCTCGGGGTCGGCATGGATGACCACGCCCAGGGCTTCCAGCACGTCGGCGCTGCCGCAGGCCGAAGTCTGAGCCCGATTGCCGTGCTTGGCGATCTTGGCTCCCGCCGCGCAGGCGATGAGAGCGGCCGCGGTCGAGATGTTGAAAGAGGGCGCGCCGCCTCCCGTCCCGCAGGTGTCCACGAGGTCGGGATGGGAGTGGCTGATCATGAGGGCGTGCTCGCGCAAGATCGTCGCAAAGGAGGCGAGCTCTTGGGTTGTGCACCCTTTGATGCGCAGAGCGATCAGGGCGCCCCCGATCTGGGCGTCCGTCGCTTCCCCGCTCATGAGAAAGCGCATCAGGTTCATCGCCTGGTCGCGGTCGAGATCGCGCCGTTCGATGAGAGGATGGATGAGTTCGGCGTAGGACATGCTGGGATTGCTGGAGGGTTGGATTGGTGGTTTGATGGATTGCTCGCCAAATGGTCCTATACGACGACCACGAGGGATAAGTCTAGCAGGCAACGCGCCAACGGGGGCGTTTGGGCGCGGCTCGCGAAGGTCGCGGTAGAATCGAACTCATGACGGACCCGCAGGCTACCTACGTGGGAAGCTACATCGGCATTCTGATGCTGATCGGAGTCGCGGCGGTGATCTGCGGCGCGATGGTCACGCTCAGTTGGGTGCTCGGCCCCAAGAAGGTGACGCCGTACAAGCAATCCGCCTACGAATGCGGAGTCGCGCCATCCGGCAACGCCAAGGAACGCTTCCCGATCAAGTTCTATCTGGTGGCGATCGTCTTCATCCTGTTCGATATCGAAGTCGTCTTCCTCTGGTCCTGGATGACGGTGTTCGCGAAGTCAGAAACGCCCTTCGTGGTAATGAGCGGGGTCTCCTTCCTCGTCTACATGGCAACCTTCATCATCGGTTACCTCTATGTCGTGCGGGTCGGCGCCATCGACTGGGACGAGACGACGACTCTCGCCCCTGAGAAGCTGGGGTTGCCCGTACCGAACGAGGTCGATGAGATGGAGACGGCGGCGCTGACGAACGCGAGAGGAGTGGCCTGATGCCGGCTCCCACCCAAGGAGACGAGCGACTCGAAGTCGGTCGCCTGCGCGAAAAGCTGCCGGAGGCCTTCATCGGATTCAAGGAATACCGGGGAGACACGTGGATCGTCGTGAAGCGTGAGAGCATTCTCGACGTTTTGCGATTCCTCAAGGAGGACCCCGATCTCGACTACGGCTACTTCAGCGAATGCGTCGGCGCGGACTACAGCAAGTGGGACCACGAGCGCGACGTACCCGAGCGGTTCGAAGTGGTTTACAACCTCTTTTCGCTCAAGCACAACGCTCGGATCTTTGTGAAGATCGGCGTCGACGACGGGCAATCGGTTTCTACCGCGAAGGAGATCTTCGCGGGAGCCGAATACCCGGAACGGGAGATTCAAGATCTCTTCGGCGTGCGGTTCGAAGGAAACGAAGAGATCGGAGGCCAGCGCTTCCTCCTTCCCGACGACTGGATCGGCTTTCCTTTGAGAAAGGAAGTCCCGCTCGGAGGCGAAGACGTTCTGTTCGACCAGGGAGAGCATGGCCCCGCGGTCGAAGACGTGCAGATGCCGCACGCGGGCGAAAGCTTCGAAGGCAAGACCGGTTCCGAGGACGTCAGCGGCCGTTAGCCCACCCCAAACCGCCCTTGTTATCGATTGCAGAGTGCGAGGGTTTGCTATTGGAGCCAGGGTCGGCGTTGCCGCCGGCAGGTCTCGATTCCTTGTCTGAAATCGATGCGGGGTTAGTGCTCGCCTGCCGTGTTGGGGTCGGCGCCATTGCTGGGGTACGGATTTAAGATCTGAGATTTGAGATTTGAGATCAGCGGAGGATTGTGAATCACTGGGGATCCAATCGCCTCTGGCTCTTGCCGTGGGGATCCCACGGCGTTCGGCGTTGGGCGTTGGGGCGTTCGGCGTTGCCGAACGAGTTTCGGAGTAGCCGGGACTCTAGCCGGCGGGCTGTCCAGCTTCGCCACCCCGAAATGGAGCGGTGTCGAGGGGTGCGCCGCACCAGAGGCATTTCGTCGATGTCCGCGAGAGAATGCGATGCTGGCAGTGGGGGCAGACGCCGCCCTGATTCGTGATCTTGCCGTCGGCTGCGCCATCGGCGGCGTCGATCTGCTGGATGATCGCCTTGAGCTGTTCGTCGGTGAAGCCGTGCTGCTCCTTGAGAAGCTTCCATAGCGCGGCGCAGGCCAGTTCGAGAGAATCGACGCGGTGCTGGAGCGTCGTGAGCTGCGCGGCCGGCTGGACCCCTGAAGAAGGAACCGGCGGATAGGCGACGATGGGTCCGAGGGGCGCCCCGTACATTCCGGGGTAATTGCCGAAGAGGAATCCAAGCATGGCTCAGTTTACGACGGGAAGCAAGGGTTCATCGGTGCGTTATTCGGCGAGACGCCGAATACCCCACGTTAGGAAGCGCAGGAGGCGCAGCCGCATGCGTGGCCGCGCAGAGCCTGGACTCCTTCCCACAGAATGACGGGCGACATCAGGAGGGCGGAAACGGAATCGACCCACCACAACCCGAACAGCTTGAACAACAGAAGCCCCGCAAGCAGAATGAAGGCGAGGCAGGCGCAGAAATCGGATTGTCGAGCGTCCGCCTGGAGCGAGGCGCTTCCGATCTCGCCGGAAAGGCGCCGCTTGGCGTTAGCCACGAGCGGCATCGCAACCACCGATATCGCGGCCACCACGATGCCCAGGAGACTTTCCTGCGGTTGCCGCCGGCCGAACAGGGCCAGGGATGCATCCCAAGCCACGCTGCCGGCAAGCACCACAAAGCAAAACCCGACGACACGGAGGCCGTTGCGTTCCGAAATCGCAAATCTGCCCTCGCGGCCGACAGCGAGGACCCGCCACAGGACTACCGAAGCCGAAAGAACCTCGACCATGCTGTCCAGGCCAAAACTCATCAGGGCGACACTGCCGGCCAAGCCGGAAGCGATGAGCGAGGCGCCGCCCTCCAAGAGCCCGTGAACGACCGTGAGCCACTGCAAGGCAACGGCTCGCGATCTCGGTGCGCGCAAGAAAATGTCCGTGGTCACGAGGCAACTCCATTCTACGCCGAGAGCCATGCGCAGGTACGGGGCCGGGCGAAAGGTCGTGTTGCGATCCCGATAAAATCACCGGCTCAATTTCGACTCCAAGGTGGAAGACGACCCCTGGGGATTGGCCATCCTCGTGCGCTGTCGACTAACCATGAGCAAAACTGTCAAGGACCGCGGATTCACGCTTGTCGAGATCATGATCGTCGTGCTGATCATCGGAATCCTGATGGCGATCGCCGTTCCGAACTTCGTGAGGGCACGAGAGAGCAGCCGCCGATCGATCTGCATCGGGAACCTCAAGCAGATTGACTCCGCGAAGGAGCAGTGGGCCATGGACAACAAGGCGTCCTCAGGGACCGTCGTCCAATGGAGCGACATCGTCGGCATCTACATGAGGTCGGCCACCGCCGGCCCGGTCTGCCCGGCTGGCGGATCCTACACCATCAATCCCATCGGGACCGATCCGACTTGTAGCCTTGGTGGATCGGACCAGCATGTGCTGCCGTACTAGCTTCTCATGAGAGGGCCTCTCAGCCGGGAATGGGAGTTGGGGCGTTGCCGGATCCAATTATGGAGCTGGACAGCCCTCTCACCGGACCGTTCGGCGCATCCGTTCGATTCGACTGCCGACGATGCGGCACATTTTAGCCGCCGCAAGTTGGCTCGAGTGGGCAGCGCGGCTTCCACTGGCGGACTCCGAGCCATCGGACCTTGTTAGACAATTCTTGGTGTCGCACATACTTGCGACTATAAAGTTGATTCGAACTCGCCTAATATATTGGATGAGTTGCCGAGTCTAGATGCAGCGCGATCCTGAAGCCACCGAACACTACTGGAAAGCATTGAATGAGCAGATGCTCATCATGAGCCAGTGCCACGGAAACGTCGATGAATCGAACCTGGAGTTCATCCAGGTTCACGCATTGGCGATCGTCCAGCTCTGCAACCAGTTGATGGATTCGCCGCTCTCAACGGCGTCCTACGGCGCCAACCTGGCTTCTGGCTAGCTCTCATGAAACGGCGTTGGGGCGTTGCCGAATCGAGTTCCAAACCAGCTCTCGTCTGAGGCGAGCGGCCTCGAGCCATCGATGCATGTTTCGCTAGGCCCGGCATGCGGCCCGATTCAAATTCACTCGCGAGAAAGATTGCCGGCCAATCGCAGGGCGTCCGAGGTTGCTCCTTTGGTGAACGACGAAGGTTCGTTGGCATGCCCGATGTCGTTGCCGATCATCGTCACGTCCCGGCAATCCGGCCCTTCGATCTCGATGAATGCGCTCGTGGGTGTCAAGGGACGGCAACCCCGGAAAGTGACGCCACGGCCGGCAACGACTTTCGCAAAGGGCGGCCCATCGGGACCGGCAGTCGATGCCGCCAGGCCTTGCACCTCCCCATCATCGACGTCGTCGAGCACGAGGGCATAGCGATGGTCGAGAGACTCTGAAATCAAAAGGATATGGTTGAGGCGCAGTCCGGAAACGTGCCTGCAGAACAGGCCGTAAGCGGGAAGCGCCCCGAACATCGTCGCTTCCGGGTACTTGTCGTGCAACTCGCCGATGGCCCGCGTCGCCAATGACGGGTCGCCGCCACCTTCCGTCCTTATCGTCATGTTTGTCAGCGTCAGGTTCTCAATCTCATGGCCGGGAATGCCGGTGATCGCGCACCCCGTTTTTCCCGCCCGAGTCGCGATCACGTTCGATATGGAGACGTCGCGAATCGTTCCAACGTGATGCGCGGCCGCAATCTCGGCCTCGGTCGGAAACATGCCGACGCCCCGCGCTCCCAGTCGGATGAAAACCGGCGTTTCGACCCCGTCGATGGTGATATTCGAGATGGCGATGCGTTCCATCCGACCGCCGTCGACGAGTTCAAGAGAGATCCCGCTGATGCCCCGCTGGAGCCCGTAAATGGCCTTGGAATTACGGGGAGAAACGATCGAGCAGTTGGAGATGGCGACGTCCTGGAATCCGCCCGAGGAATCCGTGCCCATTTTGATCGCGTTGCAATGGCTGCTGATCACGCAGTTCGTGATCTGGACATTCTGACATGGGCGGTCGAGCGTTCCCTTGAGACAAACCGCGTCATCGTCGCTGTCGAACACACAGTCGGAGACGATGAAGTCACGGCACGAGTCGATGTCGATCGCATCGACGTTGTAGGTGGCGTGATTCCAGACCTTGATCCCGTGAACTCGAACTCTCTCGCAGATCAGATAGTGCTGGTTCCAGAAGCCGGAATTGCCGATCGTCACGTTCTCGATCAGCACGTCCCGGCAGTTGATGATTCGCAGGTTCAGCGGCCTTTCGCCGTCATGCCGGCGATCCTTGTAGAACTGGCCGTTCCCATTGATCTCGCCTTGCCCCTTGATCGCAATGCGGTCGACGTTCTCCGCGAAGATCAGGCTGCGTAGGTTGTACCGGTTCGTTCTCGATTCCGTTTGGCTGGCGCGCTTCGGGAAGTCGTCCTTGTTCGAACTGCCGAGGAGGACCGCGCCGGCGTCGAGTTGGAGCGCAACGCGACTTCTCATGGTGACCGTCCCGCTCAGGTACGTGCCCGGCGAAAACCAGACGGTTCCACCTCCGCCCGATCCGCACCGGTCGATGGCGGCTTGGATTGCGGATGTGGCGAGCGTCTTGCCGTCCGGTCTGGCCCCGAATTCTCTCACGTCGACCAAGGGTACGTTCTCGTCCATCGACGGCTCAGACGTTACCGGAACCCGGTTCGTCGGCGCAAAAAGAACCCCGGCGAAATTCTTGGGATTTGAGCCGGGGTCGAGGAGAGGGTGATGAGGGTTGTCGATATGGATGGCAGTCGTTGCTGCACGGCCGCAACCCTTGCCTCTCTAATGTGCCATACCGTAACGAAGTGGCGCTGTCGTAAAAATGTGCTACAAGTGAACGTACCGCCTGCCTACGGAGCCCATGCGGCCGGATAACCAAGGCCACCGGCCGGCGAGGGCCGGCGTATCCGCGATCCAGAATGGGCAAAGCTACCGAACCGCGCGCCGCCTCCGGCGAAGCATGAGCCCAAGGACACCGGCTCCCAGCGCGGTCATCGAGACCGGTTCGGGAGCCGCATAAACGGCGATATTCTGCCCTTCGGCGGTGTAATCGAGGGTGAACGAGCCGAGGGAGCCGAATCCGAACGAAGCGCCTCCATCCCATCGCAAGATCTTGTCCGTCGAGAAGTCCCAGGAGTAGAGGATCCCGTTATGGCCCGCGGCAAGCGAGTACGCGGCATAGGGGTCGGACGTGACCACGCTTTCGCCGGCAAATCCGCCGGATGTCGTGAACCGGTCGATGACTCCATTCGTTCCTGCCGTGTTGTATCCGCCTGCGTACACGTATTGGGTCCCGCTGACGGACGTCGTGGCGACGGAAGTGTAGGCGTTGCCGCTCGCGCCGTAGATCGTCGGCCCACCGGAAGTCGTACCATTTGCGTTCAGGTTGTAGACATATAGCTGATTGCCGCTCGCGTTGTTGAGCGTCGACACCCAAAGCTGGTTGTTGACAACGGTCGCGCCTTTCGTCACGACGTTGGTGGGAAGGGAAACCGCTCCGATTTCGGCGCCGGTCGGCGACAGAGTCCAAATGATGCCGGTCGGACCGCCCACGCTGTTTCCAAAGTCGGTTGCGATCAAGTTCCCGCCGTAGGGGTTCACCGAAGTGAGCTGGAATGGGCCGCTGTTGAAGATCGTTCCCTGATAGGCCCCCGTGCTGTAGTTGAACTCCTCGATGCGAGAGAACTCGGTGTTGTTGACGTCGAAGAGCTCCGTCACATAGGCGTTCGGTCCAGCGACGACGATGCCGTCGGGAATGCCTCCGTCAAAATAGCCGGCTCCAAAAGCTCCGAGGTAGGCGCCCGTGTAGGGGTCGTATCGCTCGACCTGGGGGGACACGGTCGTGCCGGCGAGGGTCGTTCCACCCGCATCGGTGATGAGCATGAGTTCCGGGGACGTGTACTGGGCGAACGCCGAGTTCCCAAGGCCAACGGCGGCGGCGGCGATCAGGATTCTGTTTGTAGTCATGGTTTTGGTTCTCTTGGTTTGGGGCAGTTCGAACGGAAACAGCATTAGTCGCGGGAGGGGGCGCGCTTGGCTCGCCGGCGAAGAAGCACGCCGGCAACTCCGAAGGCCAGGCCCGCCATCGAGAAGGGCTCCGGCGCCGCATAGACGGCGATTCGCTGAGGATTGCCGCTGTAGTTCAGCTTGAACGTGCCCAGAGGTCCGAAGTTGAGGGCCTCATTGGAATCGAAACGCACAATCTGGTCGCCAAAGCCCTCCAGCCCGTAGAGGATGCCGTTATGGCCGAAGGCGATGTTGTCGAGACCGTA
>DATJYD010000830.1:0-3150 GCA_035499755.1 Fimbriimonadaceae bacterium | reverse complement strand
GCCATGGGTCATGATCACCCCGCCCACCATGCGGGTCGAAAGCCCCCAGCTCGTCGTGTGGCAGTATGAAAGCTCGCCCTCATCGTTCTGGTAGCGAATGTTCTGCGCTTCGGCGAAATGCTGTCCGAGATAGTGCGAGGTCCCGGCCTGCAGCGCCTTGCCGTCCTGCATCATCGCCTCGATCGAGAGCGTCGCGACGGCGCCGGGGAAGCGCTCGGCCTCGGGCTTCTCGCCGGTGATCACCGGCATCGCCAGGAACGACTCGGCGAAGGAGCGGTAGACCTCGAGCATCAGGTCGGTCTCCTCGCGGGCCTCCGCCTCGGTGGCGTGGGCGGTGTGGCCCTCCTGCCAGAGGAACTCGGTGGTCCGCAGCAGCACCCGCGGCCGCATCTCCCAGCGAACCACGTTCGCCCACTGGTTGACCATCAGCGGCAGGTCCCGATAGGAGTCGATCCACTTCGCGAACGACTTCCCGATGATCGTCTCCGAAGTAGGCCGCACGACCAAAGGCTCCGCCAGCTCCCCCCCGGGCCGAAGCTTGCCGGGTCTCTCGGGGTCGGCTTCCAATCGGTGATGAGTGACGACCGCCATCTCCTTCGCGAACCCCTCCACATGTTCAGCCTCCGCCTCGAAGTAACTCAGCGGAATGAATAACGGGAAATACGCGTTCTCCGCCCCACTCCTCTTGATCGCCCGGTCCAGCTCTCCCTGCATCAGCTCCCAGATCGCATAACCCCAGGGCCGAATGACCATCGACCCCCGCACATGAGCCAGTTCAGCAACCTCGGCCTCCTTCACCACAGCCTGAAACCAAGCCGGAAAATCCTCAGCGCGCGACGGAGATATCCCCTTCTGAGCCATAGCCGGCGAGTCTATTTCCTGCGCAAGCATCGCCGAGGTTGCCTTTTGGCCCGCATACCGAACTCAAAGGCAACCTCGGCGGTTCAGCGCGTCGCCTGACTGTGTCTCGGATGGCCGAAGCTCACGGAAGAGGTCCCTCGGGCGGGTGGCGCGGGGCGAGGTTGCCGCCCGGACAGTGGAGGACGGTGACCTCGCCCCGTGACAGGACCCGCCCGCCGGTGCCCCCGAGGAAGCTTTAGCTACCGGAAGGGGTGCTTCCTCACCCGCGACAGGACCCGCCCGCCAGCAACCTCAGGCCCGAGTGAACCGCCGACCGGCCGTCGGAGAGACATCCTCGTCCAGCAGCACCCTGTCCGACTCGCCCTTTTCCGCCGCTTCATGCTCCATCTGCGCGATCTTCTCCGGAGTCAGATCGCCGGCGTTTTCGCGCTCGATGTTGGCCACCCACTCGGCCCCCTCGCGGGACTCCGTCTCGTCGAACTCGACCTCGCCGCCGCGGTCCAGCGACTTGTCGATCTCCTCGAAGAGGGTGTCGACCAGTTTGGCCTGGGGAACCTTCCGCAACGGCTTGCCGCCGGCGAAGATCAGGCCCTCGTTCTTGGCGCCGGCGATCCCGAAGTCGGCGTGGCTGGCCTCGCCGATGCCGTTCACGGCGCAGCCCAGCACGGCCACCTCGACCGGCTCCTCGTAGGCCTCGAGCCGCTTCTCGATTTCGGCTACCACGGAGTCCATGTCGAACTGCAGGCGGCCGCAGGTCGGGCAGGCGATCAGGACCGGGCCGCGCTCGCGCAGCTGCAGGGCCTTGAGGATCTCCCAGGCGACCTTGACCTCCTCCTCGGCGTGGAAGGTCGAGAGGCTGATCCGGATCGTGTCGCCGATTCCGTCGGCCAGCAGGGTCCCGAGGCCGACCGCCGATTTCAGCGAGCCGCCCCATTTGGTCCCCGCCTCGGTGACGCCGAGGTGCAGCGGGTAGGGGATCCTCTCGGAGAGCAGCCGGTTGGCGGCGATCGTGTAGGGCACGTTGGTCGACTTGATCGAGACCTTGAAGTTCTCGAAGTCGAGGCCCTCCATCAGCTCGACGAACTCGACCGCGGCGGCGACCAGCGCCTCGACCGGGTTCTCGCGCTCGAGCGCATGCAGATGTTTGGGCAGGGACCCGGAGTTGACCCCGATCCGCATCGGCACGCCCTTTTCGTTGGCCTTGACCGCGACCTCGGCGACTTTCTCGCGGCCACCGATGTTGCCCGGGTTGAGCCGGATGCAGTGGGCGCCGGCGTCGATCGCTTTCAACGCCAGCGTGTGGTTGAAGTGGATGTCGGCGATCACCGGGATCGGCGATTCCTTGACGATCGTCTTCAGCGCCTCGGCGTCCTTCTCGCGCGGCACCGCGACCCGCACGATGTCCGCTCCCGCCTCGGCGACCTTGCCGATCTGCTCCATCGTCGCCGCCAGGTTGGCGGTCTCGGTCTTGGTCATCGTCTGCACGGCGACCGGGGCGCCGCCGCCGATCGGCACCCCGCCGACGAAGATCTGGCGTTTTGAGGCCATATGCAGAGGTTATCTGGGTCCCGCGGCGGACCTGTTACCGGACGTTGAAGCCTTCGCCGGTGATGCGGCCGATGTCGTTGGAGAGGCCGAGGACGAAGAGCATTGCGACCAGGGCGAAGCCGATGATGCTGGCCCGTTCCATCACCCGCAGCGAGACGGCTTCGCCGCGCATTTTCTCGACGATCGCCCAGAAGATGTGCCCGCCGTCGAGGGGAAGGATCGGCAGCAGGTTGATCAGGCCGAGGGAGAGACTGACCAGGGCGAGTAGCAGGAGGGCCTTGCGCCACCCCGCTTCGACGGCCTGATGGCCCACGTCGCTGGTCCCGACGATGCCCGAGATTTCGCCGCGCTGTTTCGATTCGAAGATGTGCGCGAAAACCGACGCGGTCCGGCTCACGACTTCGCTCATCGCGTCGACCGATCGCGTCGCCGCCAGCGAGGTGCTGATCGGGATCCAGTGACTGTCTTCAGCCCATTGAATGCCGACCAACATGCGCTTTTCCCCGGCGTCGTACTCGGGCGTGACCTCGAAGGTCTTCAACGCTGCGCCACGGCGGACGGTCAATTGGACCGGGGTTTCCGCTCGGCACCCGTCGGTCTGCACGCCGGCGCACTTGTGGGACGAAACGACCGCCGAGAGCCGTTCGATTCGTTCGTTGCCAGAGAGCCCGGCGAGGGAATGACCTTCAATGCCGACGATGCGGTCGCCCGGATGCAACACCTGGGACGCCGCGGAGCCGC
>DATJYD010000829.1:0-9341 GCA_035499755.1 Fimbriimonadaceae bacterium | reverse complement strand
CCACGTCGACCGACAGGATATAAGTCACCCGGCTCATCGGCTTGGTGGCATCGGCATCGCCGGTGGCCTTGAAAACCACGTCGAAGCTCTTCGTGCTCGATCCTCCGACCTTGGCGCTCAGGGGCAAGGTCTCGATGTCCTTGGAAACGTAATCGCCAGGCTTGATGACCCGGCTCATCATGTTGCCCTTGAACTCCTGACGGGCCAAAGTCGCGGTCGCTTTGAATTCGCGCGCGTCGCCCTGCTCATTCTCGGCGGTGATCGTGAATCTCATCTTCGGCCACCCGGCCGTGTCGTAGCTGCCCTTGATCTGCCAACCGTCGACCGCTTGTGGCCTCGGCCCCACCCGGTTCTGCCCGATCGCCTGGTTGAGCCCGACAAACCCGATCCCCGCTACCGCTCCCACGATCGCCCACTTCGCCGTCAGTTGTATCTTGCTCATTCTCATCCGCCTCCACCGCGGAGTTCCACTGCTATGGACGCCTGGATGCCGCCGCGGTTACGTTGCGCGGGGGTCATCGCCGCGCAACGAGGCTTGCTCATAACTTCCATCCTTCCCGGCGCATCATGCCGAGGTTGCTGATGCACGCCATACCCAATGATGCGGAGACGTCCGGGACGTACAGCGAGCGCTTGCTGGCTAGGTCGAGACGGCGACTCGCCAGTGCGTCTTTTGGTTGAGACCGCCCGAAAGAGAATGGAGAAAACATGAAAGGAGACTATCTCGACGAGTTAATAGAAGAAAGCAGCAGGGACCCGGAGTTCGCGCGGGCTTGGGAGCCGATCGCCATCATGCTCGAGCTGACGAAGGCGCGGATCGAGCAGGGCCTCAGCCAAGAGGCGGTCGCCGTTCGCATGCATGTGAATCGGGCTCGCGTCGCGGAGATGGAGAAGGACCCAGGCAGAGTGTCGTTCGCGAGAATCATGGCCTACGCCAAGGCGGTTGGAGCGACCGTCACCGTCAAGCGATCGAAGCCCGCAAAACGACGAGCCCAGGGCCGCGGACGTCCCGTGGGAGCCGCCCTCACCGCCTCTCCTCGGTCCGGCTAGATGGTCGCCAGCCTAGGCGCAGCTCAGCAATTCAGTAGAGCGTCGGCTTCACGTGCCAGTCCTTGTCCTTGTCCCAGCTGTATTGCGTCACCCGCGGGCGACGCTCGCGCAGGCGCACCGACTCGATCCCGCAGTTGTAGCCCTGCGACTCCGCCGACTTGCCGACGCATTCGATCCGCAGCACGTACTTCCCTGGCTCCGGCCAGAAGTCGAGCAAGTGAACTTCCCGGTTGTCCACGTCCTTCGAATACAGATCAAACGGATCGCCGAGCTTGACCTTCGTGTCGTTCACCCCGACCGGCCCCGTCAGGTAGGCCTGATAGACGCCGTAGTCGAAAGAGCTCGTCATGTTGAGGAGCAGGCGCAACGGCTCTTTCTTCGTGACCGTGAAGGGAACCTCGATCCAGGCCGGGGAGGCGTTGGGCGTTGGGCGTTGGGTGTTCGGGGCGAGAAACGCGGCCATCGCCTCGGGCGAAGGCTTATAAAAGAGCTGGGCGCCGTCGTAGAAGTCGAGATCCTGCTTCGAAGCTTCGCCATCCCCGTGAGTCGCGCCGTCGCGGGCGTAAGCGATCACCCGGTCGAGGTTGGGCAGATGGCGGTCGGCGGGGGCGCGCGCGGTGAAAGTCGGCGTGCCCGTCTGGTACCAGAAAGCCACGCTCGCATAATCGTCTTCCCGCTCGTTCCAGCTATTCTCGACGTGCTGGGGATTCTCGTCCACCGACATCCAGCCGTAGTGCTCGATCGTAACCCGGATGCCCTTGTCGAAGACGATCGGGTCGTTGATATGCCACCGATAGGCGCTCGTATGCCCGCCCACGATGCCCCATTGGTCGAAGTAGGGCACGCCGCTATAGGGGCCGCTTGCCAGCTTCAGCCCCCAGGCGAGAAGGAAGTAGTCCTCGGTGCCGGTGCCTTGGATGGATGGCTGCGGCTCACCGTCGATGTAGATGCGCTCGTCGCCTTCGCCGAACCACTCCGGCGAGCGAGTGCGCACGGCGAGCACGGTGCCGACGTAGTGGCCCTTGCCCTTGGTGTCGAGGATGAGATAGTCCTTGCCGTCCTCGGCCGGATATTCCTGCCGATATTGGGCATAGAAGTAGGGCGTGTCCTTGGGCAAGGGCGAGAACTTCTGGATCCAGTCGATGTTGTAGTAGAGGAGATTGATCGCCTTCGTGCTCTGGTTGACGATCTCGACCTTCGCCTCCTTCTGGAAGGGCATGTTCCAGAAGCAGTTGTAGCTGTTGCCGTGATCGACCACGACCGGGAGGCTGATCACCTGGTCGCGGCGGCCGAAGCAGTTGGCGAAGAAGTCCCCGACCGGCGCCTCGACTCCCGGCTTGTCGCTTCCGTCCCAGTAGATGCGCAGCAGCATGTCCTGATGGTTGGCGGAGCCGTTCGGCGCCCAGTTCTGCTTCTCCGGTCCGAGAAAGGTCATCCACATGTGGGTGATGACGCCCGGGCCCTTTACGTCCATGAGCACGTGGGTCTGGCCGGGGAGGACGCGGAAATTGTCCCAGTTGCTCTTTTCCGTCGTGTCGTGGAGGAACGGCGCGTTCGGGTCGTACTTGCCGTCTTTGCCTTCCCGAAAGCTCGAGGATGCCCGCATGCTCCTCCCATCTTGGGGCTTGGCGAGGTTGCTCATCGGACCCTGGATGCCTAATGGGGGTGATGGAGGTGAAAGGGTGATGGAGGTGAGGAGCAATAATGCGGCGAGCGGCATGCGACTAGGCTAGCACAAGCCGAGCGCCCGGGTGGCCACGCGGCAATCAGCCGGGCCGGCAGACCGGCACGATTCGACATCGGCCATGGCACTCGAACTTGCCCCTCGTGATGTCTTGCTCGTCTTCCGTGTCAGGGGCACAAGCCACAAGATCACTCTTCCCTGCTTTCCTGATGGAGGTGATGGAGGTGAGACCGCGAGTAGCGCAAGCGGCCCGGCCAACCGCGCCGCCGTTTTCTTCCTCCCAAAGTGGGTGCCTATATAGGGAGGAAGAAAAACGACGGGCTGCAAGACCGCAGGCTTAGGCCCGAAGGGCCGACCGATCCTTGCCAGGCCGAGGCGTGTACGAAAGATCCGCACCGCGCGAAGGAGAGAACAAGAGAGCCCGATGCATCTCCTATTAATCGAATGAGCGCTCGCGAATTGAGAATGGATGAAATCGACGAGGCGGGGCTGCGCTACTCTTCCGACTCTGAGCCGGGAATCTCACGAACTCGGTCGGGAATGGGATTCAGCTATCGCTGGCCGGATGGCAGGCTCGTTACCGATGCCGACGTGAAGGACCGAATCCGACGTTTGGCGGTCCCGCCCGCCTACCAGCGGGTTTGGATCTGCGCCGATCCGAACGGCCATCTTCAGGCCACCGGATTCGACGCGCGCGGTCGGAAGCAGTATCGCTACCACCCCAGGTTCCGCGAAACGTGCGACTGCCACAAGTTCGAACGGCTGGCCCGGTTCGGAAACGAACTCCCTCGCCTAAGAGAACGCGTCGAGCACGACCTCGGGCTTCCGGGAGCGCCCAAGGAGAAGGTGCTGGCAGCGATCGTGCGTCTCCTCGACCGAAGTCTGATCCGTGTTGGGAACGAGGAATACGCGAAGACCAACTCCTCCTTCGGGCTCACCACGATGCTGACCAAGCACACGACGGTAGCCGGCGGGCGGATCGTGTTCGACTTCGTCGGAAAGAGCGGGATCCGGCACAACATCGAGGTTCACGATCCACGCCTCGTTCGCGTCGTGCGCAAGATCCAGGACCTTCCCGGACAGCACCTGTTCCAGTATCTCGACGACGGCGGCAGCCCTCACGAGGTGAGCTCCTCGGAGGTGAATCGCTACCTGGCGGAATTGACGGGCGACGAATGCACGGCAAAGGACTTCCGCACGTGGTGGGGCAGCCTCCTCGCCCTCATCGAGTTCTCGTGCATGGAGCGGCCACCTACGAAAGCGGCCGCCAAGCGGGCCGTCACCGACGTGATGAAGCGGGTCTCGCGCCGCTTGGGAAACACGCCCAGCGTATGCCGGAAGTGCTACGTGCACCCGCGCGTGGTCGAGGCGTTTCAAGCCGATGAGCTTGGCAAGTGTTACCGGTACCCCGCCGGACCCGAGCAGATCGACGAGATCGTCGCGTTGTATGAGGCCGACCTGCTGAATGTGATCGGACGCCAAGCCGCCTGATCTCCCTGCCGGTCCAAGCCGTCGATCCCGTTTGCTCATGAATGGTCCGGATCAGGCGCCGGTTACTCCCCGATCGGGGTCCATACGTTCTTGACTTGAGTCGCGTGCCGAAGGAGAAGGTCCGGGCGAGCGACGGGGTCGCGGAGCCAATCGATCTCGCCGGCAACCCAGGTCTGCTTGAGGTTGCCCACGGACAGCCGCTCGACCTCAGCCCCGAGCTTGGGGTCGAAGCACCAGATCGCGTCGATCCCATCGTGAGCGGCGAGGGTCGGGACGATCTCGTCGTGCCGGCCGGTCACGATGTCGACCACTCCTCCAGGCACGTCGCTGGTGTCGAGCACCCTGTATAGCTCGACAGCGGGCAGAGGATTCGCCTCGCTCGGGATCACGACCACGGCATTGCCCATCGCGATCGCCGCGCAGATCGGGGCGATCAGTCCGGCAAGTGGCGCGCCGTCTCCGCAGACGATTCCGACCACCCCGATCGGCTCGTTCTGGGTGTAGACGACGCCTTTGAATGGTGCGGGGTGGACGAGTCCGTCGAACTTGTCGGCCTTGGCGGCGAAGGTGAAGACAACCCCGATTGCGGCCCCGAACTCACGATCTGCGTCGATCGCGGGGGCCCCTGAAGCCAGATCCGCGCCGCCCAGAGCGCCGAGCATCGGAGCCATGGCTGCCTCGAGGTTCTCCGCCAGATAATAGAGGATCTGAGTGCGCAAACTGGGAGTCGCGGCCGCCCAGCCCTTCTGCGCGGCGATCGCGACCTCGACCGCATTGCGAACGTCCTTGCGATTCCCGCGCCCGACTTCCTGCTCGCCAACCTGGAGGCTCAGCCCCCCGTCCGGGCGAACCTGCTTGCCACCGATATACAGCTTGTGGGTGCGGTCTAACGGAGGGGTATTGGGGTGTTGGGGTATTGGGGTATTGGCCACACCCGGGAATTGGGCGTTGGGAGCGAGGGTGCTGAGGTTCTGAGGTGTTGGGGTATGGGGCGCCTCTCGGGCTGGCGTGTTTTCACGTTCAGGGTCTCTCGTCATTCGTCTTTCGTCTTTCAGCGACCCGCCTCCCCCCGGCGCGATCACATACTCGTAGAGCCCCTCCTTCCCTCCCTCGCGGCCGAATCCACTCTCCCGGTAGCCGCCGAAGCCGGAAGCCGCGTCGAACTGGTTCGTGCAGTTGATCCAGACCGTCCCCGCCTTGACCCGCGCCGCGATTTCATGGGCGAGGTTGACGTTCTCGGTCCAGACGCTCGCGGCGAGGCCGTAGACGGTGTTGTTGGCAAGCTCGACGGCTTCGCTGGGGGTGCGGAAGGTCATCGCGACGAGGACCGGCCCGAAGATCTCGATCTGCGACACCGTGGAGGCGGGCTCGACATGGGTCAGCAAGGTCGGCGGATAGAACCAGCCCTCCTTCGGGCAAGCCCAACTCGGCTGGAAGACCTCGGCCCCTTCCTGCCGTCCCTGCTCGACGAGAGTCGAAATCCTCTGAAGCTGGACCGGCGCGACGATCGCCCCGATGTCGATCGCCTTGTCGAGCGGATCGCCGACGCGAAGCTTCTCCATCCTCGCCTTGGTCTTGGCGATCACCCGCTCCGCGACGCTCTCCTGCACGAGCAGACGCGAACCGGCGCAGCAGACCTGGCCCTGGTTGAACCAGATCGCGTCGACGAGGCCCTCCACCGCGCTGTCGAGATCGGCGTCGTCGAAGATGAGGAACGGCGACTTGCCTCCGAGCTCCAGCGACAGCTTCTTGCCCGAGCCGGCAGTCTTGGTTCGGATCATCCGCCCAACCTCCGTCGATCCGGTGAAGGCGATCTTGTGGATGCCGGGATGGCCGACGATCAGTTTGCCGGTCTCGCCGTCGCCGGTCACGACGTTCACGACTCCCGGCGGCAGGCCGATCCGCTCGCAGATCTCGGCGAAGGCGAGAGCGGTGAGGGAGGTGAACTCGGCCGGCTTCAGGATGACCGTGTTGCCCGTCGCGAGTGCCGGCGCGATCTTCCAGGCGAGCATCAGGAGCGGGAAATTCCAAGGGATGATCTGGCCGCAGACCCCGACCGGACGGTAGCCGGGAAGCTCCGCCTCCATCAACTGCGCCCAGCCCGCATGGTAGTAGAAGTGGCGGGCGACGAGGGGCACGTCGATGTCGCGGGTCTCGCGGATCGGCTTGCCGTTGTCGAGGGTTTCGAGCACGGCGAGGAAGCGGCTGTTCTTCTGAACCTGGCGGGCGAGCGCATAGAGATAGCGGGCGCGCGCGTGGCCGCCGATCGCCTGCCATTCCTTGAGAGCCTTCGTTGCGGCTTCGACGGCTCGGTCGATGTCGGCCGCGCCGGCTTGGGCGATCTGGGCCAACGGCTTGGCATTGGCGGGGTTGAGCGTCTCGAAGAACCGGCCCTCTTGCGGCTCCCGCCATTCGCCGCCGATGAAGAGGCCGAACTTGCGCCCGTGGGCATCCAGCCATTCCGTCGCCGGCGCGGCCGCCTCCGGCGCGGGCCCCCAGTCCATGGTTTGGAAGATCTCGGTAACGCTCATCTCAAGGTATTGTGGCTCGGTTGGGGCGAAAGGGAACGGAAGCACCGCATTGCGCGCCTGTCATCCCGACCGGAGGACCGCCCTTCGGGCTGGAGGTGGAGGAATCTGACCGAAACTGGCGCTTGCATCCTCCAAGCGGGCGACCCCACGGTCAGATCCCTCGACTCGCGGCCACGCCGCTCGCTCGGGATGACAGTCTGCAGTCCCAAGACCCTCGGCGAGTCCCATAAGCCAAGGGCGGTTTCAAATAACTTTCAAATGACCGCGGCAGACAATGGACTGCATCATGCTCGCAATGCTCGCCCTTACGCTCCTCGCCGCCGACGGCGGCAACCTGGTCGTGAACCCGACCTTCGACCAGAGCCCGGCCGGCTACCAGATCGAGGGTTCGGCCCGATGGGAATACGCCGGGTATCAGGATGAGATCTCGACGAACGGCGTCTCGCTCGACTCCCACGGCGCGGAGGGCTCGGTCGCTCAGCTCGTGCACCTCGATCCGAAGGGCGGACGCTGGGTCACCTTCCAGTTCCGGGGGCGGGCCGAGGACGCCTTCGCGGTCAAAGGCAGCCAGCTCTTCATGCAGATCGATTTCTACTCGAAGAACGGCGCCGACTATCTCGACACGGTGAGACGCCTCATCTACCGGGAGATCGAAGAGGATCGAAAGAACCTGACCGTCAACGGCGACTATGGCAAAGCCGGGGCCGCGGTTTGGCGTACCTACTCGCTGGAGGAGCTTCTGCCCTTTCCGCAAGCCGACGCGGTGAAAGTCACGGTCGGATTCAAAGGCGGCGCGGGAACCGATCCCCACTACTCGCGCTTCTTCGTCGACGATTTCTCGGTCGTGCAGCGGAGCGCCTCGCTGACTGGCAAGAAGGACCCCGCCGATGCGGTTACGCCTCAGACCGTCGTTCAGCCGGACCCCAAGGACCTCGTCGCCCTCGGCGGCCGCTGGTACTACCGCCCCGCGCCGGGCGAGCCGATCGAGAACCGGACGGTCACCGTGGACGCCCACAACGCCGACCGGCTCTACTACAACGACGGAACCTGGACCAATCCCTTCGCCGGCAACATGACGGCCTGGCTGCGCAAGGGCTACCTGGATGCGAACGGCAAGATGGTCACCCAGGACCGGCTCGTTCCCGACAATGTGGTCGTGCGCTTCGACGGCAGCGCCACCTTCGCGGTGACCACGCATGACCTGCCCAACCATCCGACGGCGCGCTTCCCCGACACTTACGGCACCCAGGGCTACAACCCCAACTACATCAAGGAGACGATCCGCACTTATCGCCTGCCGATCGATCCCCAGCGCAACCCGGACGCCTTCTCGATGACCGCGCACGACTCGAACAGGGCGCTGAACATGGGGCCGATCGGAATCGCGGTGAACGGGGTCGTCTTCTTCAACCCCTTCGACGCCGGCATGCAGGACGCCTCGAGCATCATGGACCGCTGCTGCGGCCACCCCGCGCCCGACGACGTCTATCACTATCACAAGTATCCGATCTGCGTGAACACCGCCTTCGTGGACAAGGGCGAGGGGCATTCACCGGTGATCGGCTTCGCCTTCGACGGATTTCCCATCTACGGGCCTTACGAGTCGAAGGGCGTGCTGGCCAAGGACCTCACCGAGAACAAGCTGAACGCTTTCAACGCGCACTACGATCCGGTTCGCGGCTGGCACTACCACGTCACCCCCGGCCAGTTCCCGTACGTGATCGGCGGCTATATGGGCCGGCCTGAGAGGTATTAGGTATTTGGGTGTCGGGGTATTGATTTAAGTCAAAAAGAGATCCGTTAGGATGTAGCGAGATGGGCCAGGGCCGACCGAAATGCGGCTTCGACTCGCCTGGCCGTCAGCAGGACCAGGGACCTCAGATCGCCGGCATCCGCCCGTTCGAGAGACTCGATGTAGATGCCTTTTTCGTCCCGGGGGATCGTCAAGGGAAACAGGCCGGCTCGGATGAGGACGAGCGAGGCGAGGGCACGGGCGATCCGGCCGTTTCCGTCCTGGAAAGGATGGATCTGGGTGAATCGATGGTGCAGCCAGCCCGCCTCGACCTCGGGAGGCACTCCGGCGTGAGAGAGGTGCATGGCGACAAGCCGGTCCATCTCGTCGGCCGTATGCTCCGGGGGGCAGTACTGATAGACGTTCCCGTTCCGAACCGGATAGTTCGGTTGCCGCTTCCATTCGCCGCGCGCCATCGGTATCTCGATCTCGCTTCCGCTCATGTCCCGCGCCTTCACCGAGACCTGGCTGCGCGTCACCGCGGCGTGAAGCTCCTTGATGTAGCCGACGGAAAGCGGCCGCCTTTGGGCGATAAAGTCGAAAAGGCCCTCCAGCGCGTCCTTCTGGTCGTTGAGCAGGGCGAGGATCTCCTCAGGGGGTTTATTCACGGACCCGTGCTCCATGACGGCCGCGCTGAAGCCCCTCTCGATCAGCACCATCGTCACGCCTCGCTCGATGTCGTAGAGGTTTTCGATGATCCCGGTTTCGATCGCCCACTCCCGATGGAGTCGCTCGGTGAAGGTCATTAGCTCGGGAGTCCCAAGGGCATCCTCCCGGCGCTGTTTCCACTCGG
>DATJYD010000828.1:0-5106 GCA_035499755.1 Fimbriimonadaceae bacterium | reverse complement strand
CCCGAGCTTGCCGGCATCCTTGAGGGCGTTATGGATCGCGGGGCCGTTGATGCTCCAAATGCCGACCAGACAGACGAGATCGGGGTGGGCGACGATCGCGTCGGCGACGTTCGCCTTCGCGCGGGCTCGGTCGCCGTCGTCCGTGCGGACATCGAGAACGGTGATATTGGAACCTTTCAGGGCTTCCTCGGCGCCGCCGATCCGGTCCTTGGCGTTTTCTGCGTCCTTGGAGCCCACGAAGAACATGATCTTTCCGCCCTGCGGGCAGGCCTTCTTGATCTCCTCGCCCGCCTGCTTGCCGGCCGCGAAATTGTCGGTGCCCACGTAGCAAGTTCGGTTCGCGCCGGCCGCGTCGCTGTCCTGGGTGAAGATCATCGTCTTCTTGGCCGCGTTGTTGATCATCTGGATCTGATTCGGCGGATCCTTGACGCTGATGGCGATGCCCTGCGTGCCGGCCACCGTCAGATCGTCCAGCGCCTGCTGCTGCTCGGCGGGGGAGCCGTTGGGCAGCTCGCGGAAGTCGACATGGAGGCTCGGGTCCTCGTCGGTCGCCTTCTTGATCCCGGCTCTGGCGATGGACCAGAAGTCCGACGTGCCGTTCGTCACGAAAGCCAGCTTGAGCGGCTTCTTGTCGCTCTTCGGCGCGGCCGGATTCGACGCACCGGGCCCGGTCGATGCCGTCCCATTCGATCCCTCGTCGGTCTTGCATCCGATCGCGACCAGGGCCAGCAAGCCGGCGGCAATAAGTAAAGGAAGTCCTCTCGTCATCATCCTCGACGTTCTCCTCGGCATCCCCTTTGTGCCAAGCGTGAGTTTAACCCCAGCGCGTACGAGTATGCGAGCCATCTCCAGATTGGAACGCCCTTGGGTCCAATTTGCGCAAGTCTCAACGCCCAACGCCTGTCTTGCCCTGGGTCCTAGTTCCGAAAAGCGGCCGAGGGATAGAATGGCGGGGATGTTACTGCTCTCTGTCTTGGTGGGTCTCGGGGTGCAAAGCAGCAACCCCGCGTTCGCGCTCGGACCCGATCCGCTTCTCCTGCGGCATCCGACGGTCAACAAAACGAGCATTGTGTTCAAGTTCGCCGACGACCTCTGGGAAGTCCCCCGGGAGGGCGGAAATGCTATTCGCCTCACCTCGTCGCCAGGCGTGGTCGGCGATCCCTTCTTCTCGCCGGATGGAACGATGATCGCCTTCTCCGCCAACTACGACGGCCAGGACAACGTCTACGTGATTCGCGACGGAGGCAGTGTGCCGAGGCGCTTGACCGCGCACCCGTCCCCGGAAGGCGTCGTCGGATGGACCCCCGACAGCAAGGATATCGTTTTCACATCTCAGATGCTCTCGAACACCGACCAGCCGAGGCTGTTCAAGGTTTCAGTCGACGGCGGCTTTCCGCAGCCTCTTCCTCTTCCCAGCGGCACGGAGGCATCGTATTCGCCGGACGGCACCCACCTGGCTTATGTCCCGATTTTCCGCTGGGAGACCGCATGGAAGCGCTACCGCGGAGGGCAAGCCTACAAGATTTGGATTGCCAACCTCGCCGATTCGAAGGTAAAGGAGATCCCGAGGAAGGACTGGAACGATAACCAGCCGGTCTGGTTCGGCGACAAGATCTACTATCTCTGCGACAGCACCGGCCCGGTCGGACTGGACAGCTACGATGTGAACACCGGCGCGGAAAAGGTCGAAGTCGCGGGGTCCGGCTTCGATATGAAGTCGCTGACCGGCGGCCCCGACGTTCTCGCCTACGAGAAGCTTGGCTCGATCCACCTCTACAATCCGAAGACCCACACCGACAAGACCGTGCCGATCCAAGTTCACGGCGACCTTGCCGAGGTTCGGCCGCAGTACAAGGAGTTGCAGCCCTACATCGATTCTTCGTCGATCTCGCCCAGCGGCAACCGGGTGGCCTTTGCGGCCCGCGGTTTCGTCTTGACCGTGCCCGCGAGCAAGGGCGATGTGCATCCGACCGACGAGACTCAGGGCGTCCACCGTCGCGACGTCGCCTGGTCGCCGGACGGAAAGACGATTGCCTATATCACCGACGTCTCCGGCCACCGGCAGATGGGCCTCTGGGACGTCGCCGCCAGCACGGAGAAGCGCTTCGATCTCGGCGACGGCCCGTCGCTCTACGGGAACCCGGTTTGGTCGCCGGATTCTTCGAAGATCTTCTATAGCGACTACCGCAATCTCGGCTGGATTCTCGACGCCAAGACCGGCACGAGCAAGAAGGCCTGGACATCGGAGAGAGTCGGCGTTTCGGGCGGAGTCTGGTCTCCCGACTCGAAATGGCTTGCCTTCGTCGAGATGCTTCCCAGCCACTTTCGAGCGATCTTCCTCTATTCGGTCGAAGACGGCAAGATCACCCAGGTTACCGATGGTCTGGCGAGCGCGGATTCCCCGATCTTCGACCACAACGGCAAATACCTCTACTTCGCCGCCTCAACCGAAATCGGCCAGGCAGCCACGCTTGGGGACATTTCCCAGTTCAACAATCTGAACCCGGTTTCATCGCTCTATGCGGTGATGCTCAAGAAGGGAATGCCGAATCCGCTGCAGCCGGAAAGCGACGAGGAGCCGGGCGCAACGGCTCCCGCCACGCCTCCGACGCCGCCGAAAGCCGCGGAAGGGGCAAAACCCGACTCCGGCGCGCCCACGCCCCCTCCTGGTCCCGCAAGCCCAGGCAGCCACTGGAAGTACGACTCCGCGAAGGGTTGGACGCAAGTGAAAGATGCCACCGTGGTCTCCATCGACATCGACGGAATCCAGAATCGGATCATCGCGCTCCCGACTCCGGCTCAGCTGTATACGGGTCTCGTCCCGGCGACCGACGGCGCGTTCTATGCGCTCGTAAGGTCGGCCTTTACGGGTCCCGAGCGGATGAACCCGCTTCAGACCGCGCAGAAGTTTACTTGGGCGACGAAGAGCATGGCGCCGGCCTTCCCGATGATCACCGGCCTCGACACGACGCCGGACGGCACCAAGGCGCTGGTCTCTCGCGGCGGAACGTATTTCATCGTTCCGACCATGATGCCCGCCGGGCTGGACAGCCCTCTCAACCTGAGTGGGCTTACCATCAAGATCGATCCGCGCAAAGAGTGGGCGCACATGTTTCACGAGATCTGGGCAGAGGCGCCGCTCCACTTCTATTCGCCGATCACTAACGGGATCGATCCGAAGGAGATGGACCGGCGATATTCGCCGTTCCTTGCCAAGATGTCCTCACGCGACGACCTGAACCATTTGTTCGACGACATGCTTGGCGAGCTATGCGTCGGGCACGAGTTTCCGGGTGGAGGCGACATGCCGAGCGGCCCCAACGTGAACGGCGGCCTTCTTGGGGCCGACTACGACTTCACGGGCGGCCATTACAAGATCACGCGCGTGTACACCGGGGAGGAATGGAATCCAGGCCTGTACGCGCCCCTCGCCCAACCCGGCGTCGACGCTAAAGCCGGCGAGTACGTTCTCGCGATCGACGGACAGCCGCTCACGACCGCGACGGACATCTATCTGATGCTCGAGAACAAGGCCGGCAAGCAGGTGAAGGTCAAGCTCGGCCCGAATCCGGACGGAACCGGATCGAGGGAAGTTACCGTGGTGCCGGTGGCGAGCGAGTTCGGACTCCGTAGCCGGGCTTGGGAAGAAGACAACCGGCGGCTGGTCGCGAAGGAGACGACCGGCCGAGCCGGATACGTCCACGTTCCCGACACGGAAACGGGCGGCTGGCTCGCCTTCAACCGCTACTACTACGCGCAGACCGACAAGGACGGGATGGTCGTGGACGAACGGTTCAACCACGGCGGGCTCTTCAACGACTTCATGATCCACGAGATGGAAAAGAAGCTGTTCGCCTACTTCGCCCCCCGCTACGGCGTGGACGAGCCAACGCCGGCCGCCGCCGTCTACGGACCGAAGGTCATGCTGATCAACGAGTTCGCGGGTTCCGGCGGAGACATGTTCCCCTGGCTGTTCCGGCACGACAAGGTGGGGCCGCTTATCGGCATGCGAACTTGGGGCGGTCTGATCGCGGTTCAGCCGCTGACCCTGGTCGACGGCGGCGACTACACGGCGCCAGATTTCGCGTTCTACGATCCGGTCTCGGGCCGCTGGGACGTGGAGAACTGGGGCGTCGCACCCGACATCCAAGTCGACCTCGATCCGTATCTGTGGCGGCAAGGCAAGGACTCTCAACTCGAGCGAGCGATCCAGGAGGAGAACAAGCTGCTTGCCGGATACAAGCCACTGGAGCACAAGCGGCCGGCCTATCCGGATCGCACGAAACTCGACATCCATCCCTGATCGGCTTGGTGGGCCTCCTAGCAATCTCCGTCCTCGATTGGGTAGGACCGTTCTGTGGAGTTCAAGCTGGGCGCCCACCAGATGCTTTGGAAGAGCAACTGGACCGACGAGGATCTTCAGATCCTCGATCAGATCCATGCTCTCGGTCTGGACCTATTCGAGGTCTCGATCGGGGACGATGTTTCATTTGACGCCGGCCGTTTGAAGGCTCATGCGGCCGGACTCGGGATAGAACTATCGGCCGGTCCCGGCAACGAGTGGCCGATCGACTGCGATATTGCCTCCGACGATCCCGCCCACCGCCGCCTGGGAATGGACTGGCACCGCAAGGCAATCGATTGGGCGGCCTCGTTCGGGGCCGTCGCCTATTGCGGCGCCACCTATGGGCACCCGGGAGTGCGCCAATGCCGGCCGCCCTGTGAGAAGGAGATCGACCGGGTTGTCGAAGGCCTCCGGGAGTTGGCCGCCTACGCGGAGGCGGCGGGCGTGAAACTGGTCATCGAGCCGATGAGCAAGTTCCGGGTCCACCTCGTGACGACCGCGCGCCAGGCGATGGACTTGGCCGGCCGGGTTGGCCATCCAAACCTGCTTGTGAATTTCGACACCTACCACATGATCACGGAGGAGCGGGACTACGGCGGCGCGATCAGGTCCCTCTACCCGGCTTTGTGGGGCGTCCATGCGTGCGAGAACGACCGGGGCGTTCCAGGGGGAGGCCTCGTGCCCTGGGATTCCGTGTTCGCCGCGCTCGCGGAGGCTCCTGGCACGGTGCGGATCATGATGGAGGGCTACAACACCGGCCA
>DATJYD010000827.1:0-8703 GCA_035499755.1 Fimbriimonadaceae bacterium | reverse complement strand
CATTGATATGGGAATGCTCGAAGCAGGCCCGCCCCCTCTCCCGGAGCCGATTCTAAAAAAGATTGCGCGGATCAAAGAACATCTGGTGCAGTTGTCCATCGAAGTCCATGATCTCAGCCGCAGGCTGCACCCTTCGATCATTGAAGATCTGGGTTTGGTGGATGCCATCCAGTCCGAATGCGACCGTTTCTCGGCGCAGGAAAAAATTTCCGTCGAGTTTTCGATGGAGCAGGTCCCCGAGGCGATCCCGAATAATGTCGCCCTGGGCTTGTATCGCATTCTGCAGGAGGCCCTGCGGAACATCGCGAAGCATGCCGGTACGAAAGAGGCGCGTGTAATCCTCTCCGGAAAAGGCGATACGCTCTTCCTTGCCATCCAGGACTCCGGAAGCGGCTTCGACCCGGCCGGAGCAAAGAAGAGATGGGGAATCGGGTTGCAAAGCGTTAAGGAGCGGGTTCAATTGCTCCAAGGCAAATTCTTCATCGACTCGAAGCCGGGGGAGGGAACGGCGCTCGAAGTGCGCGTCCCGATCGCCGGGACGGGAAACCTCTCCGGATGACGCCGTTGAGAGGCCGGTGAGGCCGGTCTTGCGGTTTCATCCATCAAAAACAAGCAATTTTTTTTACAGAAACAGGTAAACATACGAGTTACCAGGAAACCGGCGCCGTGCTAACCTCTCTCCACACTTCTGAATCGTTTTCTCCAAAAGGAAGAATTGAGCCCATGAAACGTCCAAGGGTCTTATTGGCCGACGACCATAAAATCGTCGTGGAGGGATTGACGAAGCTATTAGCGCCCACTTGCGACCTGGTCGGCACGTTCGAAAACGGGAGGGAGCTGGTTCAGGCGGTCAAACAACTCCAACCGGATGTCGCGGTGGTGGACATTTCGATGCCGCTGCTCAACGGAATCGATGCCGTCGCCCAGCTCAAGAAGGCGAAAGTCAAGACGAAGATCATTTTTCTCACGATGCATCCGGACATCACCTACGCGACCCGAGCCCTCGAGGCCGGCGCATCCGGCTATATCTTGAAACAATCGGCCCCCTCAGAACTGTTCGAGGCGATTCGCGAGGTGCTCAAAGGACGGGTCTATGTGACTTCCATGATCGCCAAGGACCTGCTACAGAGTCTTATGCAGAAGACCGCGCATTCGGGCAAGCTTACGGAACTGACTCCCCGGCAGCGGGAGGTGCTTCAATTGGTGGCCGAGGGACACTCCGCAAAGGAGATTGCATCCGTTCTGAAGATCTCCCCACGCACGGTGGAATTCCACAAACACAGCATCGCGGAAAAATTAAACCTGGACAGTCAAGCACAATTGGTTCAATATGCGATCAAACACGGTCTGGTCTCGACATGACCGAAGAACGCCTGCACGAAGCCCCACGCCTGCCGCAATAGGAACCTTCGTTTCGATATAACCTCGTATTTTTTTTGTGAAAACCCCGTAATTTCACGAGTAGATTTACAAATCCCAAATCATTATACTTTCCATTCTTTAAGTAGTAAGCAAGTCCCGGAATAAACACCGCGGGTCTTCGTTTTATGCAGGTGTTCAGCGCCCTGGACCGCTTCATGAGCGACGGGTACAGCGTCACCTTCGCGGTGAAGGCGTTTTAGTCAAAATTTTTATTAGGCATGGCAGATGGGCCCGACTCCCCACTGCACACACGAATGAGGGATCATATGAAAATCATAATGCGCCTAACGCTAGTCCTGATCGCTACATTTACGGCCATGATGGCCGGTCCGGTGAAGGCCCAGCAAGTCACCGGCACGCTTGGTTCTCCAAGCGCGACGACCACCATCACTGGGAAACAACTCCCGCCGCCCGATCCGAAATTCGGCGGTGTGATCAAGAACGGGGCCCTTCAATCAAAGCCCTGGTGGGCCCCCCGAGTCGTGCCGCCCAAGGGCGCGCCCAACGTGCTGCTCATCATGACCGACGATGCCGGCTTTGGCGTTCCCAGCACCTTCGGCGGCGTCATCCCGACGCCGACCATGGATCGCATCGCGCAGATGGGACTCCGCTACAACCGGGTCTTCTCCACCGCGCTCTGCTCGCCGACGCGGGCGGCCTTGATCACCGGCCGCAACCATCACTCGGCCGGTTTCGGCGTGATCTCGGAGCAGGCCACCGGCTTCCCCGGCTACAACAGCATCATCCCCAAGGACAAGGCCACGATCGGGCGGGTTCTTCTCGAAAACGGCTACTCCACCTCGTGGTTCGGCAAGGACCACAACACCCCGGCCTTCGAGGCCAGTCTCGTCGGCCCCTTCGATCAGTGGCCGAGCGGCATGGGTTTCGAGTACTTCTACGGCTTCGTCGGCGGCGACGCCAACCAATGGGAGCCGAACCTGTTCCGCAATCATACCCAGATCTATCCGTTCCTGGGCAAGCCGCCCGGTACCTGGAACCTGGTCACTGCGATGGCCGACGACGCCATCGACTACATGACGCGGATCCACCAGACCGACCCCTCCAAGCCGATCTTCATCAAGTACGCGCCGGGCGCGACGCACGCGCCGCACCACCCGACGAAGGAATGGGTGGACAAGATTCACGACATGCACCTGTTCGACAAGGGCTGGAACGCGGTGCGTGAGCAGATTTTCGAGAATCAAAAGAAGCTCGGCGTGGTTCCGCAGGATGCCCAGCTGGCGCCGTGGCCCAAGGAGATGCTGAAGGACTGGGATCAGCTCTCTGCGGAGGAAAAGAAGTTGTACATCCGCCAGGTTGAGATCTACGCCGCCTACGCCGCCTACGACGACCACGAGATCGGCCGCGTGGTCCAGGCGATCGAAGACATGGGCAAGCTCGACAACACGCTGATCATCTATATCAACGGCGACAACGGCACGAGCGCCGAGGGCGGCCCGCTGGGCACGCCCAATGAAGTCGCATTCTTCAACGGCGTCGCGGTCCCGGTCGAGACCCAGATGAAGTGGTATGACGTGTGGGGCACCGAGCAGACCTACAACCATATGTCGGCCGGCTGGTCGTGGGCCTTCGACACGCCGTTCGACTGGTTCAAGCAGAACGCCTCGCGCTTTGGCGGCACCAACCAGAACATGGCGGTGTCGTGGCCGGCGCGCATCAAGGACAAGGGCGGCCTGCGACAGCAGTTCATTCACGTCATCGACGTCGTGCCCACGCTGCTAGAAGCCACCGGCATCCATGCGCCCCAGTATGTGGACGGCATCAAGCAGGCGCCGATCGAGGGCACCAGCTTCGCCTACACCTTTGATGCGAAGAGCGCCAAGGTGCCATCGCGTCACCACACGCAGTACTTCGAGATGTTCGGCCAATGGGCGCTGTATCACGACGGCTGGGTCTTGAGCACCAAGGTGAACCGCGCGCCCTGGGAGGCCTTCGGCGCGGCCAACACGGATCCGCTGAACAACCAGGTTCTGCAATTGTACGACCTAAGCAATGACTTCAGCCAGTCCCAGGACATCGCGGCCAAGTTCCCGAAGAAGGTGAAGGAGATGAAACAGATGTTCATCGCGGAGGCCAAGAAGTACCAGGTCTTCCCGATGGACGCGTCTGTGGCGGCCCGCATCGTGGCCCCGCGTCCCAACATCACCGCCGGACGGACGGAATTCGTTTATATCCGGCCGCAGACGGGCATTCCCCAAGGGGACTCTCCCTTCATTCTCGATAGCTCCTATACGATCACGGCGGATATCGATGTCCCGCAGGGCGGGGCCGAGGGCATGATCCTGACCTCCGGGGGACGGTTTGCCGGATATGGCTTCTACCTGCTCAAGGGCAAGCCGGTCTTTCTCTGGAACCTGGTCGATCTGGAACGGATCAAGTGGGAAGGTCCGGACGCCCTGACGCCCGGCAAGCACAGCGTCGAATTCGACTTCAAGTACGACGGCCTGGGCGTGGGCACGCTCGCCTTCAACAACATGAGCGGGCTGGGCCGGCCCGGCACCGGAACACTGAAGGTGGACGGCAAGGTGGTCGATACCAAAGAGATGAAGCGCACATTGCCGATGATCCTACAATGGGACGAAAGCTTCGACGTCGGCTCGGACACGCTGACCGGCGTGAACGACGCGGACTATCAGCCGCCGTTTCCTCTGACCGCCAAGCTCAGCAAGCTGACGATCAAGGTGGACCGTCCGAAGCTGTCGCCGGAGGACATTAAAAAACTCGAAGCGGCGATGCGTAACAACAAGGTGAGCGAGTAACGGCAACTGCATCGAACGTACGGTCAATCGGTCGTGAAACACGCGGGCCGCACTGTCCGCAATGCGGTTCGCGCAATCACGGTCGAATTTGTTCGTGGAGGGGGACTTCGACATGAAAACAGAGCACGCCATTCTGGTTATCGGTTTATTGGCTTTGGCCGTCTCAGCCCGTGCTGCGCAAGTCGAAACCACCGGTGTCATCGGTTCGCCCAGCGCCACCACCACGATCGGCGGAAAGCAACTTCCGCCGCCCGATCCGATGTTCGGCGGGGTGATCAAGGAAAAGGCCTCGGAGTCGAAATCCTGGTGGGCGCCGCGCGTCGTGCCGCCGAAGGGCGCGCCCAACGTGCTGCTCATTATGACGGATGACCAGGGTTTCGGCGCACCCGGCACCTTCGGCGGCGTCATCCCCACTCCGGCCATGGATCGCATCGCGAAGAACGGGCTGCGCTACACGAACTTCCATTCGACGTCCCTGTGCTCGCCGACGCGGGCGGCGCTGATCACGGGCCGCAACCATCACTCGGTGGGCTTCGGGGTGGTCGGCGAAATAGTGACGGGGTTCCCGGGTTACGACTCGATCATCCCGATTGAGAAAGGCACCATCGGCACGATCCTGAAGGAGAACGGGTATGCCACTTCGTGGTTCGGCAAGGACCACAACACGCCCTCTTATCAGTCGAGCCAGGCCGGGCCGTTCAGACAATGGCCGAACGGAATGGGTTTCGATTATTTTTACGGCTTCGTCGGCGGCGACGCCAGCCAGTGGCAACCGAACCTGTTCCGCAACACGACGGCCATCTACCCCTTCCAGGGCCATCCCGAATGGAACCTGGAGACGGCGATGGCCGACGATGCCATCCAGCACATCAAGGAACTCCAGGAAATCGCCCCCGGCAAGCCCTGGCTCGTCTATTACGTGCCGGGCGCCACCCATGCGCCGCATCACCCGACGCCGGAGTGGATCAAGAAGATCAGCGACATGCACCTCTTCGACGGGGGCTGGAACAAAGTGCGTGAGACCATCTTCGCCAACCAGAAGCGGCTGGGCATCATGCCTCCGAACGCCCAACTGACCCCTTGGCCGAAGGAACTGCCGGAATGGGATTCCCTGGGTGGGTTGGAGAAGAAGCTCTTTATCCGGCAGATGGACATCTACGGGGCCTATCTGGCCTACGCCGACCATGAGATCGGACGGGTCATCCAGGCGGTCGAGGACCTCGGCGAACTGGACAACACCCTGATTATCTACATCGGCGGCGACAACGGCGCGAGCGCCGAAGGCATGATCAACGGCACGCCGAATGAATTCACCACTTTTAATGGCGTCTCCGTGCCGGTCAAGGCGCAGTACCTTTGGTACCCGTTCTGGGGCTCCGACAAGACCTTCCCGCACTATGCGGCTGAATGGGCGTGGGCGATGGACACGCCGTTCAAGTGGGTGAAGCAGGTGCCGTCGCACTTCGGCGGGACGGCCCAGGGCGTGGCCATGTCCTGGCCCGGCCACATCAAGGACCTGGGCGGCATCCGCAGCCAGTTCCACCACGTCATCGACATCGTCCCGACCATCCTCGAAGCGGCCGGCATCCCGGCGCCGGATACGATAAATGGCATCAAGCAGTCCCCCATCGAAGGCACGAGCATGGTCTACACGTGGGACAAGGCGAACGCCGACGCGCCCACACGGCACACCACGCAATACTTCGAGATGCTCGGCAATCGCGCGATCTATCACGACGGGTGGGTGGCGGCCACGACCCCGGCGACGCTCCCGTGGGAACTGAGCACCAAGCCGCCTCCGGATGTGATCACCGGGTACAACTGGGAGCTTTATAACGTCAAGGAGGATCCCACCCAGTTCAACGATCTGGCCGGCAAGATGCCGGAGAAGCTCAAACAGATGGAGGCCCTCTTCTATTCCGAGGCAAAGAAGTTCAACGTGCTGCCGCTCGACAACACGACGCTCAAGCGCTGGAATACGCCGCGCCCGAGCCTCACGGCGGGGCGAACAGTCTATACGTATTCGGGCGAACTGACCGGCACGCCGGACAGCGCTGCGCCGAGTATTCTGAACAAGTCCTACACCATCACGGCCGAGGTCGAGATCCCCCAGGGCGGCGCGGAAGGCATGATCGTGACCGAGGGCGGCCGCTTCGGCGGCTATGGCTTGTTTCTGAGTCCCAGCTTCAACTGGTGGTTCAAGGCGGGCTTCTTCCGGAATCTGGGCTTGGGATTCCTGGCATTCGGTTTGTTGCTTGTCTGGCGCGGGCAGATAAAAAACTGGTCACGCCTGAAAATGAGAATGAGCTACATCGTCGTGATCCTCGCCTCGCTTCTGGTGGTCGCGGTATTTACCACTCGCGTGGTGGCCATTGGTCGAGGCAAGCCGGTGTTCCTCTACAACCTGCTCAACCTCAAGCGCACGACGTGGTCGGGGCCCGCGTTGAGCGCCGGCAAGCACACCATCGTCTTCGACTACAAGTCCGACGGTCCGGGCCTGGGCAAGGGCGGAACGGGCACGCTGATCGTTGACGGTAAGGAAGTGGCTAAAAATTCCATGGAACACGGCACCCCGATCACGTTCCCTGAAGACGAATCGTTCGACGTCGGCCAGGACACGCGTACCGGCGTGGCGATGCTGGAGTATCGCTACCGGGTTCCGTTCAAGTTCACCGGAAAAATCGACAAGCTGACCTTCAACCTCAAACCGGAGACGGAGGCGGCGCCGGAGTCTAAGGAGGAACTGGGGCCTATGCCGGCACCGGAGCCGGATCCTATTGACGAAACGGAGCGATAGCAGGTGCAAACCGTTGCAAACCGGATCTGGAGCGCGGAAGGACTGGAAATGAACACGATGAAAAAGGTGCTTGTTCTCGCCGCTGTCAGTGAAGCCGCGACCGGATTGGCGTTGTTGATCGTTCCCTCGCTCGTCGGGCAGTTGTTGCTCGGTGAGGAACTTAGCGGCATGGCCATACCCGTTGCCCGCGTGGCCGGCATCGCGCTGATCGCTTTAGGGATCGCCTGCTGGCCGGGCCCGCCGAGGGTCGGCATGTTGAGCTACAGCGCGGCCGTCACGCTGTATCTCGCCTACGGCGGCTTCGCGGGCGGTTTGACCGGCATCCTCCTGTGGCCGGCGGTCGGACTTCACGTGATCATGACGGCACTTTTGATTTGGACATCAACAAGCAACATGGCGATGAAAACATAGACGAGAAGAAGCGGACAGCTCGCTTATGCAGATTAACCCAAAAGGAGGAAGGAAATGAAAAAGCTAATCATCGTATTCGTGGGATCAATGTTCTTGGCGGCGTGTGCCACGGCGACGCCGAAATACGAGGGCGTGTTTGTGCCCGAAGAATATGTACATCAATTAAAACCCGGGCCGGAAGGCGGCGTCAAATTGCGTTGGCTCAGGCCGGGAGTGGATTTTCCCAAGTACGACAAGTTTATGGTCGACTACGTCGTCTTCGCTTTGTCGCCCGAATCGAAGTACAAAGGGATCAATGCGGACGAAATGAAAGAAATGGCGGATACGGCCAGTCTGGCGTTGGTGAACGCGATTAAAGAAAAGTACCCGGTCGTCTCCGAACCGGGCCCGGACGTCGCGCGAGTTCGCTTCGCGATTGTCGATCTTGAACAGAGCCGCCCTGTCGTCAGTGTGATCACGACCGTCGTTCCCGTGGGCTTGGGCTTCAGCCTCGTCAAGAAAGGGGCCACGGGGGAATGGACCGGTGCAGGCCTCACAAAGGGAGAACTCTTGGTCCATGACTCTATGACCAATGAAGTGATCGCGGCCGGCTACGACGATTACAGTGCGAAATTTACGGAAAGGTACACTAAGTGGGGTTCGCTCGATGACGCTTTCAAGCACTGGGGGGAGGTCATTACTAATGCTTTGACGAAACTAAAGGAAGAGAAAAAATAGCAACGCCCGAGCGGGCTTAGGATTAGATAATAGATGCGATGGAACGGGTGGCCCGGATTCTGGGGCGGATACCGATAGACGAGGAGCGGCTGATGCGGGGGGAGGGGGATAACAATACGAGCCAGGAGCGCCTAAATGAAAAAAGAGAAAAGAGATGAAAAGGCTATTCGTCGTATTCATGGGGTAGATGTTTTTGGCGGCGTGTGCCACCCCCGCGCCGAAATACGAGGGGGTGTTCGTGCCCAAAGAGTATGTCGATAAATTTAAACCCGGGCCGGAAGGCGGCGCCAAATTGGTTTGGATTAAGGAGGGATTGGATCCTGCGAAATATGACAAGTTTATGGTGGACTACGTGGTCTTCGCTTTGGCGCCCGAATCGAAGTACAAAGGGATCAATGCGGACGAAATGAAACAAATGGCGGATCAGGCCAGTCTGGCGATTGTGAATGCCATTAAAGAAAAGTACCCTGTCGTCTCCGAACCGGGCCCGGACGTCGCTCGAGTTCGCATCGCGATTGTCGATCTTGAACAGAGCCGCCCTGTCGTCAGTGTGATCACGACCGTCGTTCCCGTGGG
>DATJYD010000826.1:0-4597 GCA_035499755.1 Fimbriimonadaceae bacterium | reverse complement strand
GAAAGTCGGCCCTTAGCTGTTCCAATGACCTAGCGCGCCTGCCATGTTTCTCAATGAAAATATATCGATCGAAGCCGGGCTGAAAATCCAATGCGATTCGGGTGCTACCGTCGATCAGGCTCTTGCCGTCCTTGGCGAGCTCCGGCAACAGGCTCTCCTCATTCCTGGAAACGCTGCTTCCGCCTCCTATCGAGATCGTGCCTGAACCGGCGAATGCGTCGACGCAGATCGTCTGGAGGTGCCTGGCGCGTTCGTTGGTGTCGAATATCCGGCGGTATTCGAAGAGATAGCGTCGGAGGCACTCAAGCTTCTCTCTGGTCCACTCGTCACCGAAGGCATGCTCCACGCTCCCATTCTAGCAGACGCACAGCAACTTATCAAAGTGCTTGTGATTCAGTCACATAAGGCGGTCCCGACTATATCGCGCCCCTTCAGGGCGCCCCGGACAACGACGTTCCCCAACCCAGGCCTCCGGCCGGCCTCCCCCGGCCTGGCCTTCAGCCTGGGCTATGGTAGGTCGGCCCGTTGGGCCTGGAGAGGAGATTCTGGGTGACCAAGGGCCCTGGTTGCTTCATGCCGCGGGAAGGACGACGGAGCCGACGGGCAGCGACACTCGCCCGGGGCGGGGCGGTTCGTCAGAAAGAGCGGCTAGGGCTGGGCGCCGCTTAGCACGCGGAAGCGGCCGCTTGGCACCTCAAAGCCGCCGTCGGCTTCGGGAGCGACGGCGATCGCCTTACCCGTTTTGCGCTCGACCATCCGAACCGTGCCGCCGTATCCGGCAGGCATGAAGACGCGGGCGGTGCAGTTGGCGGGCACGTCGAGATCCATCGAGAACTTGCCGTTCTCGATCTTCCACGAGCAGGCGATGGGACCGCGGATCGAATCGTACGTTGCCTTCGCCCAATCCACCTGCGGCACCGGGCGGGGGCGGATGATGAAGGACTTGAATCCGGGTTGGAAGGGGTCGGGGTCGATGCCCACGAGATCGGCGAAGAACCACTCCATGATGTGGCCGAGCATGAGGTGGTTGAGGGAGATCGGAGAGGCATCCCAGGCCTCGGTGAGGGTAGTCATTCCCTTCTTGATCTGCCAGCCGTAGCCGGGACGGTCGGTTTGGAGGTGGATCTTGGCGACGATATCGGCACGGCCGTTGGCGGGGAGGACGCGGAGGAGGGAGGGGTGCCCGACCTCGCCGCAGGAGACCGCGTAGTCGTGGTCCTTCACGTCCTGCAGGAGCGCATCGAAGGCCTTTGACTTCAAGTCGTCGGGGATCAAGCCGAGATCGAGTGCGGTCGCCTGAGCGGATTGGGACCCGGTCCCAACTCTGCCCGTAGCAGGATCGAGATAGGTCGAGTCGAAGTTGGACCTGACCCGCTCCGATAGAAGCTCATATGCGAATGCATCCTCGTCTTTACCGAGGTCTTTCGCGAACCCCGCCAGGGTCTTGACTGCCAGATAGTAATAGGCGGTGTCGGTGATCCCGACCGGCGTGCGCGGATCATTGCCGTAGCCGTTCCAGTCGCCGAGGCCTGTGCTCAGGATATCGCCCTTGGTCCGGGTCCCGAGATAGTCGACGTAGCGCTTCATCGCGTCGTAGTGGCGAGCGATGAGGCCGCGATCGTCGTACCAGTCGCGCATGAACTTGGGCAGGAAAAGGTAAGAGCCGCCCCACTCGACGGAGTCGCGAAAGCCGCCTTGGTAGATGAAGTATTCGGGCGCCATCGTCGGCACCATGCCGTTCGGCTGCTGGGCGTCATGCATGTCCTCGATGATCTTGCGGAACATCGCGCTGAGGTCGAAGCAGTACATGAGCCCGGGGCCGACGAGCTGATCTTCCTCCAGCCAGCCGCTCTTTTCTCGGTGCGGGCAGTCGCTGATGACGGTGGACAGATTGCTGCGCATCGCCCAGTGGATGAGGCTGAAGATCTGATTGAACAGCTCGTTGGAGCATTCAAAAGTCCCGACCGGGCGGGCCGTGCTGTGGACCATGAGACCTTTGAAGCCGAGGAGAATCGACTTCGGATCGACCGGCTTGCCCTGAGGATCGAAGGCCTCGATCTGCCAGTAGCGGGAGCCACAGTACCAAAAGAGGGGATGCCAGGTTTCCTGCGTCTTCCCGGCGAGAGTGTAGGTGGCGTACTTGCCGGCCCGCATCGTCTGCTGGTCGACGGTTCCGTCCGGCTTGAGTTGCTCGGCCGGCCACATGCGGATCGAGTCGCCGGCCTCGCCTTGCACTTTAACTTGCGGGACATAGGGCGCGTTCTGGCCGAGGTCGATCACGAGGGTGTTCGGCTTGGGCTCGGTGCTCGTTGCCATCCGAGTCTCGATCACCCGCACGGGTGGATTGGCGTGGGTGATGCCGTGCAGCTCGCCGGTCGGAGGGGGGACGACGATGGCGCGAAGCCAATTCTTCGGCTTAAGCCGCGCGTCCCAGTCTTCGCCGCCGAAAACGCCGCAGTAGGTCTCGGGGCCGGGGGCGATCTGCCAGGTCGCGTCGGTCTGCACGACCTCGACCGAGCCGTCGGTGTGCTCGATCCGAAGGTAGAGCATCGCCTTGTCCTCCCCGAGGCTGTTCGTTTGCTGAGAGCCGCGGGTATCGGTGGCCATGTTGTACATGCCGTTGCCGATGAGCATGGTCAGCACGCGCCGGCCCTTGGGGAGCATCCGGGTGACGTCGTAGGTGTCGACGAGGACCGACTTCTGGTACTGGGTCCAGCCAGGGGTGATCCAGTCGTCGCCGACCTTCTTCCCGTCGATGCGCATCTCGTATTGGCCGAGGCCGGAGACGAAGGCGAGGGCGCGCCTCACCGGCTTGGCGACCGCGATCTCCTTGCGGAGGGTGAACATGACGGGCTGTTTGCCGGGAAAGCCAATCCATTGGGGCTTCCAGTCGCCGGGGATCATGTGCATCGTCCAGGTCGCGGGGGCGCTGGGCGCGGAGGCGACGCCGTCCTTGTCCCAGACCTGAACCCGCCAGAAGACTCGCTCGGCGCTCCGGAGCGGCTTGCCTGCGTAGGGGATGCCGAGCGTCTCGCTCGATTCCACCTTGCCGGAATCCCACAGGTCGGCCTTGCCCTCCTTCAGCTCTTCGAGGCTGTCGGAGACGGCGATGCGATAGGCGGTCTGCCTTTGCCCGGTCGCCGGCGACTCGACGATCCAGGATAGGCGGGGGTGAGGCACGTCGATGCCGAGAGGATCGACGATCGACTCGCACTCGAGCCGAGCAGGGACGAGGGAGGAGGCGACGAGAAGGGCCATGGCAACCAGCATTCCTTCTCCACTATGAACGAGGTGGCCGGGGGATAAACCACCGAGGACACCGCGTTTATCGCGGTCTCTGCGCCGGGCTCGGATCTGGGAGGCATTTGGTGTTGTATATATACTACACCGAATGGCTGATGCGGATTCATTCCCGCTCTGTTGTATATATACTACAGAGCGGGGGGATAGAACCCGCCGATGGTGGCTCTGGTATATATACTTCAGAGCCACCATCGGCGGGCTCAGGAAGTCCGCTTGTCACCAGCGCCCATTGAACTCGCAGGCCCGGGAATCGAATCAGCCATGGACGCCATGCCGTCCAAGGTGTATCGATTCGCCGAACTCGCCAACCTGCTCGACGAGCATCGCGGCGACTGGCATCTTGCCGACGGCATCACCGTCAACGAGTTCATCGACTTCCTCTGCACGATGAGCCACTTGTCGCGGGTCGACTTTCCTTTCCCATCGCGGAAGGAGATTCGCTACACTTGGCGCTCTGTGCCTCTCCTGGAAGTCGCGATGACGTTGAAGCCCAACTGCTACTTCTGCCACTACACAGCAGTTCGAATGCATGGCCTGACGGAGCAGAATCCACGGGTTTACTACGTCAACCACGAGCAGGAGCGAAAGCCATGGCAGGCGGCTTCCTTGACGCAAGAGAGCATTTCTCGCGCCTTTGAAGGCTCGCCACGGCGGTCTAACAACATCGCCGACGTCGGTAGTTTCAGGTTTTGCCTACTGAATGGAATGGCCTCAGATCTCGCTGGGGTCGAGCCGTTCGTCGTGCCCGACCTGGACGGACGACAAGATGCCTCCGTCCGAATGACGAATATCGAGCGCACGCTCGTCGATGTCGCCGTGCGACCGTTCTACGCCGGCGGTCTCAACGAAGTGCTGAAGGCATACCGACTTGCCCATGGCCGGGTCTCGCCGCCTCGGGTTGCAGACATGCTCGCCGCAATCGGATACCTGTACCCCTACGCCCAGTCGATCGGGTACCTCTTCGAGCGATCCGGCCCCTACTCCGACAACGACCTGAGGCCGTTCCGGGAAACAAAGATGGAATACGACTTCTATCTCGGGCATCGAATGGGACCGACGGAATACGTTCCCCAGTGGCGGCTATTTGTGCCAAAAGGGTTCTAGGCGGCCACATAAATCCGACACCTGATCAAAGTAGCGATCAAAATCGTCTAGTCTGGCACCCGGCCGGTAAGTATCGCGCACGAGCGCGAACCCCGGGCGGTGGAAATCGCGCGTGGTGGAGACGACGTTCAGCAGCTCTAATGGAACGCGCTTTGCGGCGAAACAGCATTCGATCAAAGCTCTTGGAGCC
>DATJYD010000825.1:0-5153 GCA_035499755.1 Fimbriimonadaceae bacterium | reverse complement strand
CATGGTCGTCGGCGACATTCTGCGCGTGCGGTACGAGTTGACCCAGTTCCTCGGGGACGGTTCAATCTTCTCGACCTACACCGCTCAGGACCGGCTTCAGGGTCGCCCCGTCTGCCTTCGGCTGCTGCGTCCGCCGTTTTCAACGGACGCCACATTTGTTCAGAAGCTCCGCGAAGTCGTCCAGCGATACTCGGCCGTGAACCATCCGGGCATCGAAACGATGCTGGACGTCGATGACGACGAAGGAGCGCCGTTTCTGGTCTCGGATCTGACTCCAGGGATGCCGCTGGAGGACCGGATTCGAAAACTGGCCCCCTTTTCCGTCCCAGTGGCCGTTTCCACGGCGATCAGCCTCTGCGAGGCTATGGAGTCGCTCCATAGCTTTGGGCTCGCGCACGGGGGAATTGCGGCCTCAAATATCCTCTCGCTTCCTGACGGCCAGGTCCGCCTGCAGCTTCCCGGCATTTGGCAGGCGTATGCGGCGAGCGTGCTTGCCACCGGCATCATGCTGCCCGCCATGTCGCCCTACCTGGCGCCCGAGATCAGCGCGGGCGGGCTGCCCAGCCCAACCGGAGACGTGTACGCATCCGGGGTTCTGCTCTATGAGCTTCTGACCGGGCGTCTGCCTTACAACGCGGACACGCCCGTGAGCATGGCGCTCAAGCATGCCGGAGGCGCGGTCCCGAGCGTTCGGATGTTCAATCCCGCGGTTCCGCAGGTCCTGGACGAGATCGTCAAGAAAGCCCTGTCGAAAGACGTCGCCGGCCGCTATGCGACGGCAGGAGACCTCCTCAGCGATCTCCGGGTATTGCAGGACGCCTTGCGCTTCGGCCGCGCAATGACCTGGCCGATCAGCCGGCCCGAACCCCCCGCCGCGGAAGTGCCTATGCCAAAGACGACCGCTTCGCGCTCCGAGCCCCGATCGGAGCGAAGACCTCCCGACCGAATCGAACGCGATATTCCGCTTTGGCTTTCCTTCCTCATCGCCATCTTCGGAACCGCCGCCATGGTCGTGATCGGCGTCGTGATCTATCTGAACGTGAGCAAGCCGACTCTCGTGAAGGTCCCGGGATTGGACGGGCTGTCCGTGGAGGAGGCGCGTCAAATGCTGGCGCCATCCAAGTTGGAGTTGAGCATCGATTCCCGGCGTTCCAGTGAGCGGGTGCCGGCGGACCACATCATTTCCTGCGATCCCGATGCCGGCGAGCAGGTGCGGGAGCACTCGAAAATCCACGTGGTCGTCAGCACGGGCAGCCAACTGACCGAAGTGCCGGATCTCAGCGGCAATTCCGTCGACCAGGCAAGCTCGATACTCCAGTCGGCCCATCTGACTCTCGACGACAACCAGGAGACGAGGCCCTCGAAGACCGTGGCGTCCGGCCTGATCATCAGCCAAACCCCCTCGCCTGGAAAGAAGGTCGACCAGCAGACTCCGGTCAAGATCGTCGTCAGCTCCGGAGACTCGGACGGAGGTTCCGCCGACCAGGCCCGCATCTATACCCTCATCGTCAAGCTGGTGAAGCTGACCGATTCCGTCGCCGTGCGAATCGACATCGTCGACGCCTTGGGGACCCGCACCGTTCTCCACGAGACCGAATACGAGCCGGGCCAGACGATTCGACTCTCCACCCGGGGGGTCGGGAAGGACGTGAAGTTCCGGATCTTCTACGATGGACAGCTTGTCAGCGAGACGAAGGGAACCGCCTCCTCGACCGTTGAGCCATCGACGGGCGGCGACGGCGGAGGCGACAACGGGGGCGACACCGGCGGCGGCGGCAATGACAATGGCGGCGGGGACGGCGGCGGGGGCGATAATGGAGGTAACGCCGTAAACGGCAACGCCCAGTGAAGCATCGAATTGCCCCATCCGTTCTCGGGTTTCCCCACGCCGACATGCGCGGCAGGGTGGCCGATCTTGTCTCCGCCGGCGCCGAAGTCATCCATTTCGACGTGATGGATGGCCAGTTCGTCCCGCCGATTACCTTTGGCCACCAGCTTATTCAGGGCCTTCGAGATCTCGGCGGCACGTTCTTTGAAGCTCACCTCATGACGGTTACGCCCGAACGCCACTTCCAGGCGTTCGCGGAGGCCGGATGCCAGCGGATCACGTTTCACGCCGAAGCGACGGCCCACACCCACCGCCTGGTCCAAACCCTCCATTCGATGGGCGTTCAGGCTGGCGTTGCCCTCAACCCAGGGACTCCCGCGGAGATGGTCGAAGGGGTCGCGGATATCGCTGACCTCATCCTCGTGATGACCGTCAATCCGGGCTGGGGCGGCCAGGAGTTCATCGGATCGACGTTGGAGAAGATCAGGCGCATCCGCGCTTGGGCTCCCAGTGCGGACATTGAGGTCGACGGCGGGATCGACCCGGAAACGCTGCCAACCTGCCGGGAAGCGGGCGCGAACGTGTTCGTCGTGGGGCATTACCTGACGAAGCAGGCGGATCTCGGGGCCGGGCTTCGGGAGTTGAACGCATTATGCGGCTGAAGGCAGCCTGCTGGTTCTTCGCCGCCCTGACCGCTGTGCTTCTCGTCGGCTGGCCGTTTTTCGCCGGCTTGCCTCGGAAGGGCGCACCCCGTTCGGTGGTCGCGGTTTACGCCTCGCGAAACGAGATCTGGTTGGCGGCCCTCGTCCTTTCGTTCCTCCTTCTCGCGGTCTTCGCAGCCATGGTCGTGCGCCGAACGCGCCAGGAGTACGCGCAGGAGTCGGCGGAAAATCTGCGGCGGCTCGTGGAGGGCACTCTGGAGGATCATCGGAAGAGGCGTGGAACGGAAACCGAGCAAAGCTGACCGCGAGATGATGGCGAGAGCCATCGAGATTTCTCGCCTGGGATATCCCGCTCCCAACCCGCATGTCGGGTGCGTCATCGTCCGCCGCGGCCTGATCGTCGGCGAGGGCCACCACGAGTTCGCGGGAGGGCCCCACGCCGAGGCAGAGGCGCTACGCCAGGCCGGCGACGCCGCGAACGGGGCCACCGTCTTCGTCACTCTCGAACCTTGCAACCACCACGGCCGGACCCCTCCCTGCTCCGACGCCCTCCTCGAAGCCCGTGTTGCTCGCGTCGTCGCCGCCTGCCGGGATCCGATTCCCAAGCATGCGGGAGGCCTCGAACGGCTCCGGGCCGCCGGCGTCGAAATCGAAGCGGGCTTCATGGAAGACGAGGCGAGGGCGGCGAATCGGGCTTGGATGACCGCGACGGCCCGCGAGAGCCCGTTCGTCGTCGTCAAAGCGGCGATGGCTCTCGACGGCCGAATCGCCAACGCGCGCGGCGAGAGCAAGTGGATCACCGGAGAAGAGGCCCGCGCCGAAGCTCACCGGCTCCGCGCCGAGTGCGGCGCCGTTCTCGTCGGTCGGGCGACCGTTGAGGCCGACGACCCCCGGCTGACCGTGAGAAGCATCCCGGTCGTCAATCAGCCCCTGCGCATCGTGATCGATCTCAGCCGGAAGCTGCAAGCTTCGGCGAAGGTCTTCGACGATGAAGCGCCGTCCTTGCGCGTCGTCTCCCGCCCGGCACTCGAAGGTGAGATCGAGATGCCGATGGCGGACGGCAAGGCCGACCTGTCTGCGCTCATGCGCGAGTTGTACCGACGCAATGTCACCAGCCTCCTGGTCGAAGGCGGAGGCCATACGATCGGCCGATTTCTCGAAGCCGGTCTCGCCGACCGCCTCGAGCTGTTCGTTGCGCCAAAAGTGTTCGGCGCCGGCGTTTCCTGGGCGGAAGGAGACTTGAGTGGATTCGCGCAGAACTTCGAGATCGCCAAGATGCGGCCGATCGGGAACGATGCGTGGATTTCGTGCGTTCCCAAAAAGTGAGGATCGTTTGTTTATCCTAATGAAGTAATCGCCGGGTCGTAACGCGACGACAGGCGGGCCGTCTGGAGTAAACGGGATCATGAACAGGCAGACTAGCTTGGGAATTGGGGCGTCTGCGCTCCTCTTTGTGCTTGCCGCGGTAGCCTCCGCCGACACGGTGAAGCTGCAGCGCGACGACGTCATTCCGGTCGTGATGGAAAGCGAGCTGAGCCTTAGCCACACCCAGGCCGGCGATGTCTTCAAGGCCGACGTCGATGATTCTCATATGCTGCCTTGGGGCAGCCGGGTCGAAGGCGTCGTGCGGCGCGTCGTGCAAAAGCACGGAAAGACGCCGGCCTTCATGGATATCGAATTCACGTCGATCATCCTGCCCGACGGCAAGCACGTCGAGTTCCATGGCACGCCGATCCCGCTCTCCAAGAACTATGTGACGCGGGATCGCGATGGCCGCTGGCTCGCGAAGAAAGGAGTTTCACGCGAGACCGTCGTTCTCGGGGCCACCGCCGGCGGGCTCTTGCTCGGCTCGATGGAAAGCAAGCCGTTCGAGGGCGCATTCCTCGGCGCCCTTCTTGGCATTCTCGCAAGCGAAACCGACAAGCAGGACATCGGCGACGGCGATATCGTCGTTCCGAAGGGAAGCCGGGTTGGCGCCCGGGTCGACGAGGATCTGACGATCTCGTTCGCCGGCCGCTGGAACAACCACGGGGCCAACGACGACCGCTATGGCCCGTACGATTCCGATGGTTACAACAAAGCGGGCTATGATCGCTATGGATACGACCGCGACGGCCGTTACGATGCCGGATACGACAGCGCGCGCGACGGCGACCCCGGCAGCCGCCAATCTGGAGCCGCCGACTCGGGTTACGACCAGTACGGGTTCGACCGAAACGGCCATTACAACCCGAAGTACGACACTACCCGGGACGCCCCGCCGCCCGGCCAGGCCGGTCCCGCCCTTCAGGTCGAGATCGGGCATAAGGCGATGCGCTACAAGGATGGTCAGGCCGCCTACAAAGATGGGTGGGTGCTGATGGTTCCCTTGAAAGCGACCGCCGAACAACTTGGCTTCACGGTCAGCGCGGATCAGGCGCCGGACTCCTATCGCATCGAGAACGACACCGAGGTCCTGATCGTTCAGGCCGGATCCAGGGATTACACCTGGAACCATAACAACGGGAGTCTTCCCACTCGCGTCTCTGTCCGAGACGGAGTGGCCTACATCCCCGTCGACGCCTTCACGAGAGTCGTCAAAGGAAGTGTCGTTGTGAATGGGACGAAGTATAGATCTCAGTCGTAGGAAGAAAAGAAAGGCGATATCCTCCCTCCCCCCAAGC
>DATJYD010000824.1:0-6778 GCA_035499755.1 Fimbriimonadaceae bacterium | reverse complement strand
GCGGGCGTGGAGACCCACATATGCGTTGGCCAGACCGCAGTCGATCTCCTTGGTTCGGGAATGGAGGTAATCGTCTGTCCCGACGCCGTCTCATCGCGAAGCGTCGAGCGGCACAAGTTGGGAATGGAACGCCTGCGCGACTCCGGCGCACTTCCCCTGCATAGCGAATCCGTGGTCTATGAATGGCTGGAAACGGCCGAGAACCCCGCCTTCCGGGATGTCCTCCGGCTCGTCAAAGAGCTATCGTGACCCGATGGACCGCATCAACAAGTCGTGCGGTAGCCTGACGAGCTATGGAAACCGAGATCCGGAGCATCGACATTGCGACCCCCGACGGCGTATCCGACGCCCGCCTTGCCGTGCCCACGGAGAACGGCCGCTATCCCGGCGTCCTCTTTTACATGGACGCGTTCGGCGTCCGCCCGACCATCGATCACTGGATCGAGCGGATCGCAGCCGAGGGATTCGTGGCCCTGGCCCCCAATCTCTTCTATCGCAGCAGGCGAGCGCCGGTGATCGACGATATGGCCGACCTGCAAGATCCGGAAAAGCGGCCCCGGTTGTTCGAAGGTCTACGCCCGATGATGTCCCTTTTGACGCCGGATAACGTCGCTCGCGATGCGGGCGCCTACCTCGAGTGCCTATCGGACCTTCCTCAGACCGCGCCCGGTCCGGTGGGGGTCACCGGCTATTGCATGGGCGCGCGGGTCGGGATCGTCACCGCCGCAGCCTTTCCCGACCGAGTCGCGGCGATGGCCGGATTCCACGGCGGGAATCTCGCCACCGAGGCCGCCGACAGCCCGCATCTCCTCGCCGGCAAGATCAAAGCCGAAGTCTATATCGCCTTCGCCGACCATGACCAGGGCGCCTCACCCGAGCAGCAGGCGCGGCTGGAGGACGCCCTGACCTCGGCGGGGATACCGCACAAGATCGAGGTCTACGAAGATGCGCCTCATGGATACACGATGGCGGATACCGCCGCCTTTCGGCCGGATGCTGCGGAACGCCACTTCGAGAACCTTATCGCTCTGCTGAATCGGCGACTCAAGTGATCCCGTGCCGGGCGAAAGATTCTTCCTCCCGAAGTGGGTGCCTATATAGGGAGGAAGAAAACCGGGCCGAACGGATGAAGAAGCGAGCAAGTCCCATTCCCTCCCAGATCGGGTGACACCGTGTTCGCCTAACACCCGACGCCGAAGCGGGAACCCGAATCACTAGATCCACGTCGATGCGCGGCGGAAGATCTTCTCGGTGATCGGCCGGCGGACATGGCCGAAGACAAAATCGGGCCAGCCGGTCATGAAGTCGAGTTCGTAATCGTCGGGCGGAGAGACAAGAACGAGAGGAACCTCGTTTGCGACGGGATGGGCCATTTTGGCCATCGCAAAATCCTCATACCCGGCGATCTTGTGGGGCTCCGAGAGGGTCGCGAGGAGATCGACGAACATCATGTCGACTCCCTCGCATTCCTCGAGCGCTTCCGGCCACTCGGCAAAACAGACCATTTCATCCGAGGGATGAAAGCCCTTGCGCGCCGCCTCTTCGATCTCAGCGTCCTTGGTGATCACCAGGAACTTCATGACAATGCCTTAACTTCGCCTATGCTTACATAGACGTGGGTCTTTTTTCCACTTTTCCAAAAACATGGAATGAACCGGAGCGGTCCCGGGTTCTTCTAAATGGTTGTGCTAGAATGTTGACGGCGCAACTAATCGTTACGCCGCCTATTACAGGAGAACCAAATGTGCACGGCTGTTGCAGAATTTCACCCGTTCGAAACGGAAGAGCAAGAGCGAAGAGCTTTCGAGAAACTCATGGGCGAGACCGAAAGCCGTGCCTATTCTATGGCGTTGCAGCTCACGCGCAACAAATTCGATGCTGAAGACTTGATGCAGGACACGATCGTAAAGGCTTGGCGCCGATTCGATTCCTACCTGCCGGGAAGGCCATTTCTAAACTGGCTGCTGCGCATCATGCAACGCACTTACTTGGACACGCTCAGACGCAGCAATCCTATTCGCAAGGCAGAGTCGTTGAATTCGATGATCAGCCCTTCGGATGGAGAAGTGCAGGAGATTCAGATCGAGGACCCCGCTCCCTCGGCGGAGGCTGAAACGCAGCACAAAGAGCTGCAGGAAGGCATTCGGCAGGCGATGGACAAGCTTCCCGATCTCTACCGAACGGCGATCGAGCTTTGCGATTTCGACCAGCTCAGCTATTCCGAGATCGCCGACAAGCAGAACACCACGATCGGCACGATTCGCTCGCGGATTCACCGTGGCCGAAAGATGCTGCGGGACATCATCCTCCGCGACTATCCGCAGCTGGTCGAAGAAGACTGAGACCCGTCCTCGCCCTGTCGCGGCAGTTCGTGTGCGGCAGGGCGGGGCCGGTGGCCTTGTGCGAAATGACGTCGGCTGGCTCCAATGCTGCTTACTGAACCACCGAACCCACCGAGATCCACCGCCTCGGAGGCGGAGCCGACGGCCGGCTACCCAAACTAGAGCCATTTGCGGCTAGACGAGGGCGTTTCTTTGCGTTTCGGAAACGAAGCGCGTAGAAGCGGTTGCCGCATGGAAGAACCTCGGATCCGTACGCGGGCGGTTGCATCCGAGGTCCTTCGCCTGCAGGCTCGTTCCACTCGCCTCAGGCTTCAGGATGACGGGTTTCTTTGCATGTTGGCTCCCATTCATGTTAGGCAAACCCCCTCTGACCCCAACCGCCGTCTTTCGCCAAACCCAAGAACGCCGGGCTCCGAGCCATCTCCAGCGTCTGCTCGCTGCTGGGGGCCAGCTCTGGCCCCCAGATTCCGAGCCGGGGGATCCAGCGCTAGCTGATCTGCGCGAGAACCGCCTTGAGGCTCTCCGCCGACTTGTGGAGGCCCGCTTTCTCGTCGTCGTTCACGGCCGGAGTCAGGACCTGCTTGGCGCCGATTCGTCCAACGACGGTTGGCAGCGACAAGGAGATGTCGCTGATGCCCAGCGTCCCGGTCTGCAAAGAGGACACCGGGAGGACCGCGTCGCGATCCAGGGCGATGGATTCGACGACTTCCTTGATCGAGACGCCGACCGCCCGGCCCGCACCGCCTTTGAGGCGGATCACTTCCGCGCCCGACTTTCGGGTGAACTCAAAGACCGAAGCTACCTCGGCGTCATACTTCGGAATGGAGGAGAGGGGGACGCCACCGATCGTCGCGGAGGACAGAATCGGAACCATCGAGTCGCCGTGTTCGCCGAGAACCAATGCCTTCACGTCGACCGCGTTGACGTTGAAGTGATCGGCAAGAAGGGACCGGAAGCGGCATGTATCGAGGACCGTGCCGAGGCCGAGAACCTGGGATTCGGGGACGATGCCCGATTTCGCGGCAAGTTGGGTGAGAATATCGACGGGGTTGGAGACGACCAAAATCGTCGCGCCGGAATTCAGCTTGCAGGACTTGACCGAATCGAGGATGCCCTTGAATAGGCCGACGTTCCGATTGACCAGTTCGAGCCGGGTCTCGTCCGGCTTGCGGCGCAGGCCGGCGGTGATGACGACGCAGTCGCTGCCGTCGACGACGCTGTAGTCCGCCGAGCTCGTGAACTTCTGGTTCGAGGTGAGAGCCGCGCCGTGCCGCAAGTCGAGGGCTTCGCCGGCCGCCATCTCTCCGTTCATGTCGACGAGCGCGATCTCTCGTACGACGCCTCCGAGCTGAAGCGCGAAAGCGGCATCCGAGCCGACTCGGCCTCCGCCGCCGATAATACTGACTTTCATTCTTTCTCCTTAAGAGCGATATGCAGGGGGACAGCCGGATTATGACAGGCGGCGGACCTTTACCCCTGCGTCTGCGGGCTGAACTGCGGATGGCCAAAGACCCCGTCCGCGGGCGACACGCGCTCAGGGCCGGAGCTTCCTTCCGTCAGCACATAGATCGGGCGGCTCGTCTTAGAATCGCGCTCGGCATAGGCGATCTTCTTTTCATCCGGAGACCAACAAGGTTCGTAGACTTCGCCTTGGAGTATTTGAGCCATTTGGCCGCGGCCCGGCCCCGACAGGCCGAGCATCCAGAGTGCCTTAGGAGTCATGTTGCCGTTCCCTTGATAAGGGCCGACGACGGTCACCAGCCGATCGCCCTTCGGCGCGACGGCGAGAGCACCGAAGCAAAGCTGGTTGTCCTTGCTCTGCTTGATCCACTGAATGGGATGTTGCTGCGAGAAATCGGCCACCGCGAGTCCATTCCGGAAAGGCACCATGACCTTGCCGTTCTTGAGGAAATCGCTGGGGACGTCGCCTAGAGGCCATTGGAAGTTCTCAACCGTGAAGTAAGCGGCTCCCGTATTTGGGTCGATGTCGAAGTCGATGTGGTCGCCCTGAGCGATCGGGATCGGCTGCCCTTCTTGCGGAGTCTTGAATCTGAGCTTCTGGTAGATCAGGACTTCGCCATCCTCCCGCTCCATGACCGCGAAAACCGCCTGCTTGTCGGGCGTCCACTTCGCGACTCTGAAGCTGTTGCCAAAGCGCTCGTACATGGTCTCGAACGGGCTCACCTGGCCGGCCTCCGGATCGTTGGACTGGGTCAGCTTTGGATCAGGCGGAGGCAGGACTTGCCGGAGCGCAGGCGTCTTCGGGTCGTACATCATGACCCGTCCCCCGGCCGTCAGAAGCCCCATCGCTCCCTCGCCGAGGTCGGAATCGGTGGCCAGGAACGACGGCGACAGTTGAGGCAGCCCTTCCAAACTCCGCATTTCCGCGTCCGAGGCCGGAGCGGGAAACCAGCGAAACATCGTGAACTTCTTGGATTGGCGGTTCGATGGGAAATAGACGTAGTTGCCGTCCGGACGCCAGACGGGAGCTCGATCCTCGCTCGCGTCTTTGACGTTCGGCTGGTTGATGACGGTTCCCGCGTCGTCGCCCTTGAGGACCACGACGTGGTTGCCCTCCGAAGTCGTTTCGAGCGCGGCGATCCAGCCGACCGTGTTCAGTTGCCGGTAGCCGCCGGGGTCGCTTTCCCGCAATTTGAACCACCAGAACGCGCCGACGAAGATGGCGAGGAGGAAGAGGCAGATGGCGACTCGCAGGAGCAGCTTCTGGTTGATCTTGGGTTGTATGGGTTGCATGCGGAATTACGGGGACGTCGGGCCACTTGGAACTAGGCAGTCTCCTGCCTTCAAACGGAATCCGTTAGCATAATCTTTGCCGGTCATTCTTCTTTTGCCTTCGGGCTGCACTTCGAGGAGCTCGATGCTTCCCTCGGCGAACGCGACAAGGCATGAGTCCGACGTGTTCAATACAACGCCGGGGGGCCCCTGCCTCGTGCCCAACCTAGCCGAGCCGATCTTCAGGAGGCCGAAGCGGGTCATCAGAAACGCCCCCGGGGAAGGCGTAAACGCACGGAATCGATCGTACTCCCGTCGGGCAGGGCGAGCGAAGCTGAGCTCGGCTTCGGCCTTCTCGATCTTGGGCGCCATCGTCGCAGCCTCGTGATTCTGCGGAGATCTGGGATACTCGCCAGCGCAGATCTTGGGCATCCAGGTTTGCGCCAAGCCGGCCGCGAGGGTGGCCAGGCGATCCTGCAATTCTCCGTAAGTTTCGTCGGGGCCGATCGGGGTTCGCTCGATCGTAATCACATCGCCCGTGTCCATCCCTTTGTCCATTTGCATGAGACTGACGCCGGTCTCTTGGTCGCCGGCCAGGATGCATCGCTGGATCGGGGCCGCGCCGCGGAACCTCGGGAGAATCGAGCCATGGAGGTTGATCCCTCCGCGTTTCGCCGATTCCAGGGCAGCGGTGGAGAGGATCTGGCCGTAAGCGGCGACAAGCAGCGCGTCGGCGGATTGGGCGCGAAGCCGCTCGACGAATTCGGGGGCCCGGCTCTTCTCCGGCGACTCCACTTCCAGACCCAATTCCTGCGCGGCGACCTTGACCGGCGACGGCTGGAGCCTCATTCCCCGCCGGCCGGGACGGTCCGGCTGAGTTACCGCGAGGCAGATGCTCGGGGCCATGACTCGCAGGGCGGGAACCGCGAAGGAAGCCGTGCCGAAGAAGATAAGCCTCATTCGTTCGCGTCGGCTTCGACGGAGTTCGGATGCGCCCAGTGGAGGGTGGCGACGTCGACCTTGTCGGTGAACAGGATGCCGTCGAGATGGTCGATCTCGTGCTGGGCGACCTTCGCGGGCATCCCCTCGAGATCGAACATGAATTGTCGCCCCCTGCGGTCGTACGCCTCGATCTGAACGAAAGCCGGACGCTTGACGTCGCCATAGAGCCCGGGAATCGAAAGGCAACCTTCCTGCCCGATGAACTCACCTTCCGCTTTGACGACCTTGGGATTGATCAGCGCCATCGGGCGCATCCCTTCCGGAGCGATGACGATGATCCGCTGCAGAACTCCGACCTGGGGCGCGGCCAACCCGACTCCGTTCGCCTTCTTCATGATCCGGATCATCTCGTCGATGAGCTGATGCTGCTTCTTTCCGATCTTCGCAACTTCGGCCGCAATCTTATAGAGCACGGGGTCGGGAATCTTGACGACCGGCCGCTCGCTGTTGCGGACGTAAAGGTATTTGAATTCGTCGGGGACGACGATTTCCATAGCCGTCAATTATGGCAGGGCAAGCGTTAGCGGCATCACGCCGCGGGCCTCCACACCCGAGCCCATTGTATGCAGAACCGTGGGACAATCATTGCGTCATGTCCTGGCCGTTCTCCGAACTCCCCATCCTTCAAGCGCCGACCGGCTCGATCGCCGGTCCGGAGTTATGCGCGGCGGTAACCGAGGCAGGCGGCTTGGGCGCGATGG
>DATJYD010000823.1:0-2137 GCA_035499755.1 Fimbriimonadaceae bacterium | reverse complement strand
GGGAGGAACACAATGAAGCTTCTCGCAATATCGGTCTCGGCGGCGGTGTTCGCCTTCGGGGCAAGCGTCGCTTTCGCCGGCGATCCGGAAAGTTGCAAGACCGTCAAGTTTTCCGACGTCGGATGGACCGACATCACGGCGACCACCTCAATCGCGAGCGAAATCTTGAAGGGCCTCGGCTACACGCCGAAAATCACGGTTCTGTCGGTTCCCGTCACCTACGCCTCGATGAAGAACAAGGACATCGACGTGTTCCTCGGCAATTGGGAGCCGTCGATGGAGAATGACCGCAAGCCCTACATCGAGGACAAGTCGGTCGTCGTGGTCGGGGCCAACCTGCCGAGCGGCGCCAAATACACGCTCGCCGTGCCCCAGTACACCTTCGACAAGGGCCTGAAGGACTTCAAGGACATCTCTAATTTCAAGGACTCGCTCAAGGCAAAGATTTTCGGAATCGAGCCCGGCAACGATGGCAACCGCCTCGTGCTCGACCTGATTAAGAACGACAAGTTTGGACTGAAGGACTTCCAGCTGGTCGAATCGAGCGAGCAGGGGATGCTGGCCGAAGTGCAACGCGCGACCAGCCACCACGAGGACGTCGTGTTCCTCGGCTGGGCGCCCCACCCGATGAACGTCAATTTCAAGATCCAGTATCTGTCGGGCGGAGACGACAGCTTCGGCCCGAACTACGGAGGAGCGATCGTCTACACCAACGAGCGCGCCGGCTTTGCGGCCGAATGCCCCAACGCGGCGAGGCTCATCAAGAACCTGGTGTTCAACGTCGATCTCGAGAACGACGTGATGAACAAGATTTTGACCGACGGCAAGGAAGGGCCGGCCGCCGCAAGAGAATGGCTCAAGACGGATCCGAAGGAACTGACGGCCTGGCTCGAGGACGTGACGACGTTCGACGGAAAACCCGGGCTCGAGGCGGTCAGGAAGAGCCTCGGCCTGTAACGCATCGCCTGGCGGGAACCGGCGCGCCCTTCGCCTGACGGAGAGGGCGGGCCGGGTCCGCTTGTCGTCCCGCCCTTGTGGAGAAGGTCGTTGGAAAGCTGGTTCACCGAGCCGAAACTGCCGCTCGGCCGGCTGGTCAAGACCGGCATCACTTGGCTTCAGGACAATGCGGCCGGTTTCTTCGATGCGGTCACGGCGGCGATCGACTTCCTGGTCGACGGATTTACCGCGGTCCTCGTACACGTGCCGTTTCTCGTCGTCGTCTTCGCTGTCGCGGCGGTTGGCTACTGGCTGCACCGGTCCTGGCGCCTGGCGGCCTTCGTGGTCGCCGCATTCATCCTCATCGCCAACCTCGGCTACTGGCAGGCGACGCTGGAGACGATCTCGCTCGTCGGCTTCTCCACCCTTGCCAGCGTCGTGATCGGCGTGCCGCTCGGCATCATCGCCGCCCATCGTCCCTGGCTCTACGCCATGATGCGGCCGCTCCTCGACCTGATGCAGACGCTGCCGACCTTTGTCTACCTGATCCCGACGCTGGTGCTGTTTCATCTCGGCTCGGCTCCGGGCCTGATCTCCACGGTGATCTTCGCCATCGCAGCGCCGATCCGGCTGACACAGCTCGGGATCTCCTCCGTCCCGCTCCCGCTCAAAGAGGCCGGAGCGGCGTTCGGGGCGACCCGGCGCCAACTCCTGTTCAAGGTCGAACTGCCCTACGCCATGCCGACCATCATGGCCGGCGTCACGCAATGCATCATGTTGAGCCTGTCCATGGTCGTCATCGCCGCCCTCGTCGGCGCGGCGGGACTCGGCACGCCCGTCGTGCGCGCGCTCGGCACGGTCAACATTCCCATGGGCATCGAGGCGGGTGTTTCGATCGTGCTTCTGGCGATCGTTCTCGATCGGGTTTTCCGCAATCCGGAGCGGAAGGGGAGCCTCTGAGGTGTCCGCCGTCTTCTTCGAGCATGTCGACATCCTCTTCGGCGACAGGCAGGCGCAGGCGCTCGCGCTCGTCGACCGCGGGGCGAGCCGCGACGAGATTCTGAAAGCGACCGGCGTCGTAATCGGCGCGGCCGGGGTGAACCTTTCGATCGAACCGGGCGAGATCTGCGTTCTGATGGGGCTCTCTGGTTCGGGCAAGTCGACCATCCTGCGCGCGGTCAACGGACTGAACGCCGTCGCT
>DATJYD010000822.1:0-3765 GCA_035499755.1 Fimbriimonadaceae bacterium | reverse complement strand
CCAAAAGAATCAGACCCTCGCGGATTTTACGGCGGCCGATATTCCGGCGTTCTGGCTGCTGTACACCATCAATACGGCGTTACCCGAATTCCGTCATTTCTTCGAATCGCGCGGCGGCCATCCCGAGGCGCTGTTCCACGCCATGTTGTCGCTGGCGGGATCGTTGACCACGTTTTCTACAAAAGTCCACCCCCGCGATTTTCCGGTTTACGACCACGACAACCTGGGGCCGTGCTTCTTCGAGATCACCCACACGCTCGAGATGCTGGCCGAGAAGATCGTGGCTTCCCGGTACATCAAGGTGGACTTCAAGATTCGGGAGGATCTGCTGGTCGCGGAGCTCGCACCCGAGTGGCTCGCCCCCGAAACCGAGGTCTACCTGCTGATCGAGTCGGAGCTCGACGAGAAGGACGTCAAGGGCCGAATCGAGGTCATGAAGCTCGGAACGGTCGCCGATATCCCCCTCCTGAAGCAGCGACGGCTCTTCGGCCTCGACGTCGAGATGTTGAAACGGGTGCCCTCCGGTTTGCCGGCGCGGGAAGATTACTTCTACTTCTCCATCGAGAAGGACGGGCCGTACTTCGCCAACGTCGTGCGAGACCGCATCATCGCGATCGCCGGAGCGACCGACCCGAAGATGAAGTTCGCGCTCTACATCGTCTTGAAGCCCGGAGGCGCCCGTGGATAAGCCTCGCGACAACACCGCCGAGCTCTTTCGCGTGACCTCGAAGCTCTTTCTCTTCCTGACCGCCTTCCGCCGGAGGGTGCGCAAGGGACTGCGCGTCGAGCTGCGAGATGTGTCCGACCGGCTCGACGAGATCTTCTCCGAGCAGGCGCGCGAGTCTCGGGACGAGCCTCGGCTCGAGGCGCTCTACGAGAAGGCGCGATATCCGCTGGTCGTGTTGGCCGACGAGATCCTGCTGCATTCGGGTTGGGAGTATGCGCCGCAGTGGGAAAGGCAGCTTCTCGAGGAGAAATATTTCAACACGAACATCGGCGGTGAAAAGTACTTCTCGATCGCCAACGAGCTCGACCCGGCCAAGGACACGGAGCTCGCCGCGATTCTCTCGACGGGCATCGCTTTGGGGTTCGGTGGCAAGTACCGCGAGCGGCCGGAAAAGCTCGCCGAGGCCCGCAAACGCCTGGTTCGCATGAACGCCGAATGGCTCGCCACACTGGGCGACAAGATCACGCCCGAGGCCTACCACGTGCTGCCGCAGCCCGGGCGGAAGCTTTCGCCGCTGATCAATCTCTACCGCGTCCTGATCGTGGCTTTCGGCGTCCTCGTCCTCTACTACATCTTGGCGTTCGCGCTTTGGGGCTCGTCGATGGGGGAGCTACGCAAAGTGGCGGCCGCCCTGGGGCTGTCCTAGCATGTACGAACTCCTCGATCTTCTGGGGCGGCTGCCGCGCCCGCTCAAGTACCTCGGCACGATCCTCCTGCTCATCCCGGTGGTCTACGTGATCTCGCGTTGGTTGGGCGTCGAGAAGTACTGGTGGGTGTTCGTTCTCGGGATGCTCGTCATCGCCCTGGCGCTCGCTCTCTTCAACATGGCGCTGCGGGCGAGGGAGAAGCGGCAGGCGAGCGCATTCGAAGGAGAGCTGCGGCGCGACTCCCAAAAAGCGGGCGCCTCCAAGGAGGAGGTCCGTCAGGCCTTAGGCGATCTGGCGGCCAAGTGGTCCGAGTCGGTCAACCAGCTGAAGCAGTCGGGCCTCTCCGTCTACTCACTGCCCTGGTACCTCCTGATCGGCGAGCCTCAGTCAGGAAAGTCGACCACCCTCAAGAACTCGGGACTGGAGTTCCCCGTCGGGACCGAAGGGCTATCCGGCGCTGGGGGCACGCGAAACTGCGACTGGTGGTTCGCCAACGAGGCGGTGATCCTCGACACGGCCGGCCGATTCACCTTTCAGGAGGAGGCCGCACCGGACCAGCAGGAGTGGAGCTCCTTCCTGAAGCTGCTGCGCCGATACCGGAAATACTGCCCCGTCAACGGCGTCATCGTCGTCATCCCGTGCACGTCGTTGCTCGAGGACCCGCCCGAGGAGCAGGAGCGAAAGGCCGCCAACATCCGAGCCAAGCTCCTACACGTTCAGCGCGTCCTGCAGATCCGGTTTCCGGTCTTCATCATGGTGACGAAAGCCGACCGGATTCTCGGCTTCGCCGAGTTCTTCCTGAAGCTCGACCCCGTCGATCAGCAGCAGCTCTTCGGCTGGTCGAGTCCCGAGGGGCCGGGGAAGGCCTGGGATCCGGAAAGCTTCGACGGAGTCTACGACGCCATCGTGGAGCGGCTCTACAAGCTTCGCCTGAAGCTGCTCGGCGACGAAGAGAATCCCGCCCAGGCCGACAAGCTCTACGTCTTCCCCGAGGAGTTCCGTGCCATGCGGACTCCGCTCAAGGGGTACTTGAAGACGATCTTTCAGCAGACGCGCTTCGACGAGCCGTTCGCCTTCCGCGGCTTCTACGTCTCGAGCGGCGTGCAGCAGGGCCGCCCCATCGCTCAGGCGACACGGGACCTGCTCGAGGCTCCGGGAGGCGCGGCCGAGGGCGCCATCGAGAGCCTCGAGAGTATTTTCAAGAAGTCTCGGGCCTTCTTCATCCGTCACTTCTACGAAAAGAAGGTCTTTCCCGAGCAGGGTCTGATCACCCGAACGGCAGCAGCCGAGGTTCAGCAGCGGCGCACCCTTTGGCTGGTTCGCGGACTGGGTGTCCTGGTCCTGCTCCTGTTCCTGGGCGGCATGATCCCCGCTTACAACTCCCTTCAGAAGGTCTTGAATCCCATCCGGCGAGACGTGAAGACGGCACAGGAGTGCGCGCTGAAAGGCTGCACGGTCTCTCGCTCCTGGGAAGTCGCGAGGGGCCTCCAGGAGGATCGCGACCGAGTGCTGGCGCGCCGCTGGGTCTTCGCACTGTTCCTACGGGGCACCCGGTCCAACGAGCTGACCGACACGCTCGCCCGAATCCAGCAGAAGGTGTACCTCGGAGGCGTCGTCGCGCCGCTACTGGCCGAGACCGAGGGCCGGATGGCCGCTCTCGACTGGGAGACCTTCGGCGACTACCAGTCTTTCCGTGCGGCGCTCTCGGCCGAGCTCGACTGGGTGGCGTTCAAGAAGCCGCCCGAGACACCGATCGTGCGGGCCGAGGAGCTGCGCGCCTTGCCGCTAGTCGACTTCGTTCGCAAGACCAAGGGAATGAAGGGAAGCGAGAAGTCCGCGGAGATCGACGAATGGGTGAGCAAGCTGCCGGCGGCGGACCCGGCGCCCGACCACGTCCTCGAGGGCTCCCGGCTGCATTCCCCACTCGCGATCGCGGTCCCCGACCCCGCCGGCGCGCTCGCCAAGTACGAGGAATTTTGGTCGGTCGGCAACCTCGCCCGATGGGACGCGAAGCTGCAGGATGGTCTGGCGCGGTATGTGGCGCTCTACCAACAGATGACCTCGGTGCCGAAGACGGCGCCGCCGGCTTATCTCGGCCAGGTGGCTGATCCCGGGAAGAAGTTCAAGGAGAACTTCGAGCGGCTCACACGGCACATGGGAACGCCGCGTCCGGGGGAGAAGGGGTTTCCCGGCGCCACTCTGGATCAGTGGAAGAAGTACTTGAACGAAGACTACGCGGCGCTGATCAAGTGGAATCCCATTGCCCCGGGTTGGATCTCCGAGTCTCGTCACAACGCGCTCCTCGCGCGGCTCGACACGGACCACCAGACTCTGCGGACTCGAGAATCCGAGCTCGCGTACCTGATCGAAAAGGATCCGACCGGCAAGGTG
>DATJYD010000821.1:0-3739 GCA_035499755.1 Fimbriimonadaceae bacterium | reverse complement strand
CACTTCGTCTCGGCAGGCAAGCGTCGCGCTTTTGGCTCGGGACGGAACGGTTATCTGGGCAAAGTCGGCCGACGCTCCCCAGACGGCGAGCGGGGCCTGTATGCGGCTTCTCCGTTACGGGCTGGAATCGGCTCATCTGCGTCTGCCGGAAGCGGAACTGTTTCTTGCCGACCTCGGGCCCGGCAGCTTCACCGGAGTGAGAGTCGGAGTGACTCTGGCCAAGACATTCGCGTTCGCGCTTGGCTTGAAAGCGGGCGGGGCGGATGCGTTCGACCTCGTCGATCCGAACCGGAACGTGGTTCTGCCCAGCAAGCGGGGAGAGTGGTTCCTACGGGCGCCGGGGCGGCCGCCGGTCCGGACCACGATCCTACCGGAATCCGACTGGGTCGGGGTCGGTGCAGGTTTGTCGGATCAGACTTATCCGGATGCCGCAAGATTTGGGCTCCTGCTGGCTTCGATTAGGCCCGTCGAGCCGGAATCGCTCGTTCCCGCCTATTTGATCGAGCCGAGCATCTCCGTTCCCAAGAAGCCGTATGGAGGGGCGATTGCTCAATAGCAGCCTGGCGGAGATTCCCCTCGAGCGGGACGTTTCTCTCAAGCCCTATGTGACGCTACGAGCGGGAGGAAAGGCGGAGAGCTTTGCGGTCGCGGAGACCTCGAACGAGTTGGCTGACCTCGCGGCGGCGGCGCAGCGGCTCGGGGTCGCCACATGCATCTTCGGATGGGGCAGCAACATTCTTCCCAGCGACGACGGCGTCCCTGGCCTCGTGATTCTGAACAATGCCCGGCGGATCGCGGTGGCGCGCTCCGGCGAGGTGCTGGCGGACGCGGGCTGCGGCTTCCAGGAGCTGTTTCTCAAGACCGCGCAGTCGAACCTGCGCGGTCTCGAGTTCGCGGTCGGGATTCCGGGAACGGTAGGGGGCGCACTCGTCAGCAATGCGGGCGCATACCGAAGCTGCGTTTCTGAGTTTCTGACGGGCATCGAGATCGTGCAAGGGGGCGAACGCCGATGGGTCGATCCCGGGTTCATGGAGTTCAGCTATCGCGATTCTCTCTTGCGTCGAAGAAATCCGCCGGAAGTTGCCCTTATCCGAATCAGAATGCAACTTCCCATGGGCAATGCTATACAGATTTACGATGAGGCGCGGGAGTATCAGCGCCAACGAATCTCCAAGCAGCCGCCTCCCGCGAGCGCGGGGAGCTTCTTCAAGAACGTCAACGATTCCTCGCTGGCCAGCTCACTGGACAAGCTGCCGGCTCCTCTCCAGCAAGCCGGGGTCGTGCCGGCGGGGTATCTGATCGAAGCCGCCGGGCTCAAGGGCTTCCGGATGGGAGGCGCGATGCTCGGCGCGCGCCACGCGAACTTCATGCTGAACGTCGGGAACGCGACCGCCTTCGAGATCCGGCGGCTCGCCGAGCACGCCAAGGAGATCGTGCTCGCGATGTTTCGGGTGAGGCTCGAAGAAGAGGTTCTTTACCTCGGCGACTGGTCGAGCTTCGGAGGAGCCTAGGCTAGAAGCAGAATCGCGGCGGCGGCGGCGCCGGCGTGGTCGACTCGCAAGACGCGGGGGCCGAGGCTCACTCCGCGATCGCCGATGAGCTTAAGCTCAGGGCTAGCCCAGCCGCCCTCCGGGCCGACGACGATCGTCATCGCTTCGCCGGCGGGCCGAAGCCGGCGACCAACGCCTTCGACTTCGGACAGGACGACGGCTTCGGGGTTCGATCTCAGGACATCTGCCAGGCCCTTGGCGACCTCGAAGGTGGGCAGCTTCGTGCGAAAGCTCGCTTCGCACGCCTCGCGGGCGATCGTTTCGAGGCGGCCGAGCCGATCGGCAAGCTTCCTTTCATCCCAGCGGACGACCGTACGGTCGGAGGAGAACAGAATGAAGCGGCTCACCCCGATCTCGGTACAGCCTCGAACGATCTCGTCGAGTTTATCGCCCTTGGGGAGGGCCTGGGCGAGAGTGAGGCGGAGGGGCGGCTCGGTTTCGGGATGGAGTATCTCGAGCGGGCGGGCGGTACGCGTCTCCAGTTCGCAACGAATGAGTGAGCCGTCGCCGGGAAGGATGGCGACCTGGGCCCCTGGGCTCAGCCGCAGGACCTTGCGCAATTTGTCCAACTCCGGTTTGGGCAACTCGATCTCCTGTTCGGGATCGGCTCCGGGCACGAACAGTCTTGGCAAGGCACGCAGGGGAATCGGCTTCACGGAATCAAGCGCCAACATACCTCAAACCCTATGCCGAGCAAAAAAAGGCGGCTTGGACCGAGGGAGCCCAAGCCACCTATCCAACGGATGGATCATTGGTGAGGGTTTCGAGAGAGGCCCTCTTTGGCGGGGCCTGTCCATGTTCATGGACTACGGGGTGGCGAAAAAGGTTTCCGTATCACGGGCGCGACGCTTGCGGTGCGGTCCGGGACGCTTGCCAAATCAACGCGATGCAAAGCAACGGGCCAGAGCCTGCATCAGTGGCGAGGGCTTCGCAGGGCAAGCCCTGACGCTACCGGATCGCCTTTTCGCCAAAAGCGGGCTCAAGCCGCCTCACTCAAATCTCAGATCCTAGCGGGACTTGCCGGCCAAGAGGTCTTCGACCTTCTGTCTGAACTGGGCGAACTCGCCCGCCGAGTAGCCGACCTCCAGGCTCTTGACGATACCGTCGCGGCCGATCAAGACGATCTGAGGTATTGCGGCGACACCGAAGGTCGAGAAGTCGTCCTCCGGCCCAATCACGATCGGCCAGTCGATCTTCTCGTCCTTGATGAAGTCGGCCATCTTGGCATACTCCTGCTCGTCAGTCAGAGGCTTGTCGGGGTCGCCGAAGAACCCGTAGTAGTGGGTGACCCCGACGACTTCGAGGCCCTTCGATTTGAAGTCGTCGAGGAGCTTGCGAAGGTCCGCGAACTCGCTCTTGCACGGGTCGCACCAATGGGCGAAGAAGTCCAGGACGACGACTTTGCCCTTGAAATCGGCCAGGCTCTTGAACTCTCCGCAGCTCTTTTCGACCTTCAGATCCGGAGCGGCCATCCCGACGAGGGTCAACCGGTTTCGCTCCATCGTGAGGCGGTCCTTGAGTCCCGGGCCGGCCGACTTCAGGGCCCCATCGATCGCCGCCAGCGCCTTGTCGGTCTTCCCGGCGTCTCTGTACAGGGCGATCTTGGCCTCTACGCCAGCAGACTGAAGCTCGGCCAAGCGGTCCTTCTGCCGCTCGGTCAGATCCGCGGCGGGCACTCCGGCCAGGGCGCCATCGATCATCGCCGCGGCCGGGTCGAGGCCAAGGACGCCCGACTCGTGCGGGACGTAGGTGACGACAAGCTCGGCCAACTTGACCGAAGAACCTCCATCGAACGGCTTCATCGCCTGAAGGGTGGCCACGACAGATTTGTCGTCTTTGATCCGCCAGGAGGCGGACACGAGCATCTCCTGCGCCTCGAACAGCTTGGGCGCCTCGGGTTTGGAGCCGATGAAGGCAGTGAGGAGGGTTGCGGCTTCGCGCGGCCGGTCGGCTATCTCGAAGACCTGAGCCCAGTCGAGCCCATCGGCCACGGCAACCTTGGAAACATCGATGCTCTTGACGGCATCTTCGGCCTTGGCTTTGACCTGCTTCTGGATATCTTCGGCATCGACCTCCGAGCCGTTGGATTTCGCCTTGTCGATGGCCTTGGTGACGAGATCGGCGCGGAAGTCGTCGAGCGACTTCAACACGTCCGCCCCGCTCGGGCCGCCGATAGCCTGGGCTGAAGT
>DATJYD010000820.1:0-5187 GCA_035499755.1 Fimbriimonadaceae bacterium | reverse complement strand
CGCCCGCGCAGCGCTCGGCGGTGCGAACGCTGACCTCCCAGAGCTTGGCCACGCTCGGATCGTCGGCTTTGAAGCTCGACTGAATCTCGTAAGGGTAGCCGGTCTCGATCGCATCGAGCGACTGAATGACAATGGGGTTTTGAGTCTTGGAATCTGGGTTTTCGGCGTCGTTCTCGACCTCGATCATGAGGTAACGGTAGGTGCGCCACCACAGAGGCTCATAGACGGATGTCTCTGGGCCGACGATCAGCTTGTCCTGATACCCCTTGATCTTCTTGCCGCCCACCTCGTTGCGGTTTCCCTTGCTGCCATCCTCGTTCCACATCGATTCGGCGTAGGTGAGCTTCAGGGCCACGCGGGCTCCTTCGACCGGAGACCGAACCACGAGGCGCGGATAGGCGCACAGCAACTGGCCGTAGTCGAGGAGAACTCGTGCCCCGGACTTGAGCACGATTTCGCTGAACTCCCGACCCTCCTCGAATCCACGCAAGTCCCCGAAGTCAGAATCGGCGGCTGGGTCGCCGGCGTTGTCGCCGAGGAAGCCGCGTCTGAAGACAGGCTGTTCCGAGCGGACTTGATAGCGCATGGGAGGGATCGAGCGCGGAACCATCGCCCAGGGCACGCCGCCGTCCGATGGCGGAAACTCCTCTGCCCGACCAATGACGTTGGGCTGGGTCCAGTCTGGGACTCGGAGCGTTGAGTTGGGTGAAGGCATCGAGAAGGGTTCGATGATCTCCCCGGGACCGACGTCGATGTAGAACCTCTCTTTCTCGGAATGCATCGTATCGAAACGCCAGCCGTCCAGCCTTGCGATCTCCCAGTTTCCAGGAGTCTCGACTCCATCGCCCGCGCATAAAAAGCCAGTTCGGACCGAGTGCTGCGCCATCGGCGCGAGCCAGCCGAAGTTCCAGACGAGGGCGATGATCTCATTCTCTCCCGGCTTCAGGTAGGGCGCGAGATCGATTTCGTCGTAGAACCAGTGCTGAGCGGTTCCCCGCTGGGGGCCGAAAGCGACCATCACCCCGTTGACGTATAGCTTGTAGCGGTTGTCGGCGGAGACCTTGACGAGCCGGTGGTCCGGCTTGTTCGGCAGCTTCAGGACGTTGCGGAAGGCGAAGACCCCGAGATCGCCATCGGGATGGTCGGCCGGGCTGATCCAGCTCTCGTTCCAAACAGGCATGCCTGAATGATGCACGAAGATGCCGGGCGGGGTCACGGGCACTACCGCGGATGAACTCGGACGGGAGCAAGCCGTTTTCCCGTGATCAGAAAGTGTGAAACTCTTCACGCGTCTGTGGTGTATAACATATATGAGCCTCTCATAAAGAGATAGCTTGCTACTATTACTATCAAGTCAGAGGAACAACCACCAAAATGAAGACCCTTGTTAGCTGGAACCCGACTCATGACGTCCGACTTATGGACGAGATGCTCGACCGTCTTTTCAATGGCCCCGGCCAGACCAACGCCGCTGCTCTGCTGCCCGTCGATGTGCTCGAGTTGGATGGCCGATTCGTCGTCAGAGCCGCAATCCCCGGCGTGAGCCCCGAGGAACTCGACATCCAGATCGAGAAGAACGTGCTCTCCATCAAGGGCGAGCACAAGGAGGAGTCCACGAGTGGCGAAGCCAAGATCTACCGGCGCGAAGTCGCCTACGGCGCGTTTTCGCGATCGATCCGCCTGCCCGAGAATCTCAATCTCGAGGCCGTCGACGCGGAGTTTAAGAATGGCGTCGTCACGATCTCGATCCCGAAGGTCGAGGAGCCGAAACCGCAACAGATCAAAGTGAACGTGCGATCCTAAAGAGCGGGAATCGACGTATCTGAGGTGTCAGGGTATGGGTCGGTCCGATCCATACCTTGACACCTCACCCGACCGAGGCCCAACGGCGCTACAAGCTCTCCAGTATCCGAAGATAGGTGTCGTAGCGGTCGCGCGAGATATCGCCGGCCTCGACGGCGGCTTTCACCGCACATTGCGGCTCATGGGTATGGCCGCAGTCGCGGAACTTACAGCCGCCGGCTACGGCGAACTCAGGAAAATACCAAGGCAGTTCGTCGGCTTCGAGCTTCCAGAGCCCAAAAGACCGAACGCCGGGGGTGTCGATGATGTAGGTCTCCTTGCCGAGGTCCCACATCGTCGAGCGAGTCGTCGTGTGAGTTCCCCGGTCGTATCCCTGGCTCACGCCCCCGACCGCGAGGCCAAGCTCCGGTTTCATCATGTTCAGCAGCGACGACTTACCGACTCCGCTGTGTCCGACGAACGCCGAGACGCGGCCTTGCAGAACCCCAAACAGCTCATCCCGGCCCAAGCCCTTGGAGGCTGAGCACCGGATGACCGGAAGGTCCAGAGTGTCGTAGGGCCGAAGGGCATGAAGCTCCCTGTCGAAGGCTTCCGGCTCGAGAAGATCCGCTTTGTTGACGCAGATCACGGCATCCGCGCCTCCCCGGCGGATGGCAATCAAGTAACGGTCGATCAGCCGCGGATGGAGAGGTGGCGATACCACGGACACCACCACTGCGACGACATCGACGTTCGCGACGATCACCCGCTCGCGATGCGTCGCGTGAGGGTCCGGACGGGAGAGCTTCGTGCGGCGAGGCTGCACGCTCTCGATGATCGCGACATCGTGACCCCGCCGATCGACCTCGACGAGGTCGCCCACCGCAATGTCCGTCTGCTGGTTTTCGGCCAACTCCTTGGAGAGAAGGCACGTGAGGGTCGATTGGCCGAGAACGACCTCGGCGGAGCGATGCCCGACCGCGATCACCGTCCCAACGGGATGCCGGACCGGCTGCCGGGTTGACTCCGCCGATTCCTCTTCCCCGAGCAACTTGAGGGCCCAGTCGTGCAGCGACGACTGGGGTTGTCGCCCGCCGATCTCCGAGGGCTCGTCGTCCTCAGCCAGCGACAAGTAAGCGCGGCGCGGCCGAGTATTGTTCTTTCGCTGCGCCAGCTTACGAATCTGCGCAGCCCGCTTGAACAGCTTCTGTCGTTCATGGGAGTCGAGGCTGAGCAGCCTCTTCTCGAGCGTCTTTCTTTCTTCTTTCGTCATCGTTTGCGTGGGGTTGGGGCGATTCGGCCCGGGTAGCGACGCACGAGCACTCGCCGCGCGCCGAAGGTGATTTGAGGCAAAATCACGCGCCTGCCAGTGCCAATGCACAACCGCTAAGGGTGCAGGGGAATCGCCGGGCGGGGCCGAGCGTTACGCAAACGAAGCGGAGGCGAACGCGTGGGTGGTTTCAGCTACAGACATTAGAAACATCGCCTCCTTGAAGTAGTCGCAGCACAGCTGCAGGAACGATTGTAGCACAATTCAGCTCGTCGCGTCGGCCTGCATTTGAGCCTGAGCCTGCGCCTTGGCGGCCAGATCCTGCAAGCGACGCTTCTCCTTGGCATCCTGATACTTCGTGAGAAGGTATCGGCGGATCAGCGAGAGATTCTGCAGAATCCGGGAGCCGAAGACGAGAGCGATGGCGAGAAACAGATCGATGCCGATCTTGTCGCCGAGCCACGCCATAAAGAAGGCCAGGATGACGTTCGAAACGAAGCCGGTTACGAAGACTTCGTTCGTGAACTTGCCTTCAAGGCCGCTGCGGATTCCTCCGCAAACGGTATCGAGTCCGGCCAGGCAAGCGACTGCGATGTACTCGCCTTCCCAGCCCCCAATCGGGCCGACGCCGAAGATCCGAGCCAGAATGGCTCCTACGATCATCGCGACGATTGGGAGAACGTAGATCATTTCCCTTCGACCGCCTTCGCGAAATGGGTTTCCGTCGAGCCGCCATAGGCGCCGATCCGCATCTCCTTGACTTGCTCGATCTGGACCATATTCGGATCGAACATCCGGATGAGAGAGAGAACGCCGCCCGGAAGATTCAGACCTCCCTCGAGAGCGCCGGGATCGCCGATCGCGCGGACAACAACCGGTGACGCGACCGGCACTCCGTCGACCTGGATGACCGGCCCTACGCAGCGAAACGAGCTGGTCGTCACGATCCGGTGCCCATTGACATCGATCGCCTCCGCTCCGGCCGCGAACAGCTCGTTCGTGACCTTCAGAATGTCCATGTCATGGATGATCGCGTTGGTTTGCTCGATCTGGCTCTCTCCCATCGTAGACTTGGTGCTGTCGGTGAGCGTGACTTTGAGTCCGGGCCCCTGGACGTCGGTGAGGCCTGCGAAGGCCTTGGCCTGTTCGAGGCCTTCGTTCAACACCTTGGTCGACGAGTTGCGATCTCCAAGTGCCTTCTGAAGCTTGTCGTTCTCGGCACGGAGGGTCTTGACCTCATCCGACATCTTGACGTACTGGTCCTGAAGATCGAGCGGCCCGATGCCGACGCGCGCCTGCTGCGACGCTCCAAGCAGATTCAGCCGGTCCGTCCGGTTCGTATCCGTGATGGAAGCCATCATCACCATGAAGCCGAGCACGAGCGAAAGGGCACTGATGGGAATCACCCATTGATTACCGCTCATCGAGGACCGAAACGGGTTCATTGTCTTGCCACTTTGTTCTTCATCACGGGACGAGAAGGGTCCGTCAGGTTGAGGCTCTCGAGGTTCGCGAGCAATCCGGGCTGCCCGTCCAGAATCTCTTTAAGGGAGTGGAGCTTGGCATCCAGGTCGTCGCTCGAGCCGAGAATCACGAGACCTGTACCCATATTTAAGCATAGAGAACCCTCTTGATCGAACCAAATTGAGAGCTTCTCGTGGGGTGCCATATCGCGTGCCTTCACAGCGAGTCCGGCGACCACGGCGGACGGAAAGCCGCTGACGATCGTCACGGGAAGATCATTGGCCGATTCCGGCCGGGTGACGACCGGCAGGTCGGGCGGGAGTTGGTCGGTCATGAACATCACGCCGGTTGCATCGAGCCCTACCGGCTTCCCCGAGCGAATTCGGGCAACGGGCACCCGATACGAAACGACGAGCCGCCCACGGCCAAACACGTTCTGCGAATAGGTCGCATGGTCGACGGCTTCGATACGCATCACTCTCGCTTCGACGGATCGGCCACTCACCTTGATCCAGGGAATCCCATTGAGATCTCCGAGAATGCTCTCGATGGTCGCTTGGTCCACGGACCTCGCGCCGACGATCTGGACGTGGCTAAGGCTCGTCAGCGGCGAGTAGAGCATGCCCGCCACGAAAACGAACAGGATCCCGATGAGGAGGATCGGGCCAGGA
>DATJYD010000819.1:0-5913 GCA_035499755.1 Fimbriimonadaceae bacterium | reverse complement strand
TCGAAGCAATGGCAACATTCGACAGCTTCGAGGCCTTCTCCTCCACCGGCATCGTCTCCGGCATGTCGCCGGAACAGGTCAAGGTGTTGTTCGAGGCGGGCGCCCTTCAGGAGTTCGCGGAAGGCGAGGCATTGGTCGGGCTCGAAGACGGGGATTCCGATCTGATGGTCGTGCTCTCCGGCAAGTGCGAGATCCGGACCGGCATGGACGATGTGCTCTATGCTCTTGGGCCGGGATCGCTTATCGGCGAGATGAGCTTCTTCGATCACAAGCCGCGGAGCGCCAAAGCCATCGCGATCGGCGAATGTGCCGCCCTTCGCTTCCCCGCTTCCCTGCTGGACGATCTCGAGACGAGCCGGCCGGACATCGCGGCCAGGCTGCTCAAGAACATCGGGCTTGTGCTGTGCCAGAAGCTCCGATCTACGACGCGATTCGCCGAAGCCAGCTTCGTGTAGCACTCGGCGCAAAGCCGATGCCCTTCAATTCAGCTTGATGTAGGTGACCTTCGGCGCTTCGGCTCCGCTTTGGCCCTCCACTCCGGAGACGAGGGCCAGGTAGATGCCTCCCGCGTCGAAGGTCGTGCCGGGATCGCTGGCGAGGACATTCTCCAGTCCCGCCCAGCGAGCCTGGAAGATCAGCGAAACGCCGGCGTCGACTTGGAGGGTGGGAGGATTGGCGTCCGCGAAGGAGATGTTCGTGGAGGAGAACTGCGGGTTGTTCGGGTCGTAGCTGCCGACAGGCCCGCCCTGGAAGTCGATGTTCGGGGTGTCGAGGCCGGGCGCCTCCATATAGCCGTGGACGATCAGCAAGTTGGCCTTGTTGCCGTTCGGCGCGGTGTGGTCGTACTGGAAGGTCAGGAGCTGGAGGCGCTTGGCGAACTCGGACCCATAGTTCTCGAGGCCGACGTTCACGCACAGGTAGTAGTTGTTTCGCGCGAACGTGAAGGAAACGGAGTCAAGCTGACCCAGGCTCGGCTGGGTGGGATCGACGACGGAAAGGTTGTTCCCGCTCGAGGTGTCGAACTTGTGGATGGTGATATTCGAAGAGCTGCCAAGGTAGGCGAGACCGGTGGCTTCCTTGACCTGATTCGTCGATCCATAGTCCAGATAGTAGTCGAGCGGATTGGCGTCCGGAGAGACGTTCGCGAAGCGGATGATCGGGTCCGGCAGGTTCGGGCCGCTGCCGCCCCCGCCGCATCCGGCAAGAGACAGCGCGAGCGCCGTCGCGATAACTACTCCGAAAAGACCAAGCCCGATTCTCATGCTTCTGTTTCCCCTTAACCTGCCTTAGTCCAGGCGAACTCCCTTCGTTCAATTCCGAAACGGGGCCAGACCTCTTCGCTGAAGACCTCGTAGCATAAAGGACAGCCCAGTAAACCCGTTTGGGAAAGCCGCGCTTCGGTCCACCCACATCCCGGACAAGTCCCGTTGCGGACCTTTGGCGCGATCAGCGCCTCGGTAAGGGTACCGAGCCTCAGCTCGGGAAACCGCTTATCGAGGCATGACGGACAAAGACGAACCTGCTCGCCGGCTTCCTCAACCTTAAAGACGGAGAGGCTGCCGCAATGAGCACAACTAGATGTCAAAAAGGCACTCCGGTCGCGGTGTGCGCTCGGAAGAGCTTCGTCAGCTCGACGGTGGCATTCCCCGGCTGCCCGCAGCCGATCTTCCTCCCGTCGAGGCTGGCCACGGCGATGATCTCGGCGGCGGTCCCGGTCAGGAAGGCCTCATCGGCGGTGTAGACATCGAAAGGGGTCAGGAAGGTCTCGTCGACCTGGTAGCCGTTCGCGCGGGCGAGATCGATCACGGTCTGCCGCGTGATGCCGGCGAGAAGGCCGCAGGAGGGATGGGGAGTTCGGATGTTCTTGCCGTTGACGAGGAAGAAGTTGTCGCCGGTGCACTCGGCGATGTAGCCCTGGTGGTTGAGCATCAGCGCTTCCCCGGCGCCCATGCGATTGCCTTCGTTCTTGGCGAGGATGTTCGCGACGTATCTGCCGATCGCCTTCACCCGGGGATCAAGGCAGTCGGTGGGGATCACCTTGTAGGAGGAGGTGACGACGTGGAGTCCGATCTCGTACGCCTCGGGCGGATAGAGAGCGAGGGAGGAGACCATAACCATCACGTTGGCATTGCGGTTGATATTCTTCGGATCCAGGCCGAGGCCGGTGCCGCGCGTGACGTTAAGCCGGATATAGCCATCGCCGATGTCCGCCTGTTTGCAGACGTCGAGGATGGTCGCCCGCAGCTCCTTTTCACTCATCTGCATCTCAAAGCCGAGATAGGCGATGCCGTGATAGAGGCGGTCGAGGTGCTCGTCGAGCTTGAAGACCTTGCGGTTGTAGATGCGGATCCCTTCGAACAGGCCATCGCCATAGAGGTGGGCATGGTCTGCAACGCTCGTGACCGCGGTGTCGAGAGGTTGGATGTCGCCGTTAAGCCACACGAGTCTGGGCATGCCAGGATTGTACTCGGATCGGAGGGCTCGCTTGGCTCGAACGACCGATGCGGCCAGCCCGATTCAACCACTCGGATTCCGTTCGCGTCATAATCTATCAGGAGTTCTTCGGAGGAGAGCTGCCTCGAACTCGTTGATCAAGGATGAAGAGGGTACTGATTGCGATTCTCTCGGTAGTGGCCGCCCTGGGAGCGGCGCTTTCTGTCATCGCGGCCAGGTTCGAGCCGACGGTCGTGCCGAACACCTATGTGGGGATCGTCAACGTCGGCGGGCTGTCGAAAGCGGACGCGGCGAAGAAGATCAGAATCTGGTGGGAAGCCGTTCGCGTTAACAAGCTGACGCTCGAAAACGCGGCGTTCCAGAAGCCGTTGCCGCCGATGACGCCGGGACAACTCGGGGTAACCGTCGACGATGAAGCGAGCGTGGCGGATCTCCCCATGTCGGACCTCGTGCAAGCGGTCACCGAGAAAGTGAGCGGCACTCCGGATCAGCAGAAGTTCGACGTGAAGTACAAGGCGGTCCCGGAAGCCCTCGGCGAGCTCAAGAAGGCGATCCGCGAGGCGGTCGGCAAGGACCGGCCGGCGAGGGCTTACTTCAAGAACGGAGCGGTCGTCAGGGAGCCAGAGGTCAGCGGATACGAACTCGACGACTCGAAGCTCATGGCCGCGGTGGTGGCGGGGCTGGACTCGGGGAGCGTCGATGTCCCCCTCGAAGAGGCGCCAAAGACCATTCCGGACGACGTCTTGAACAAGATCACGGACGTCATCAGCGCCTACTCCACTCGCTTCCCTTCCTACCAAACGAGCCGAAATACGAATATCCGGTTGGCCGCCCAAAAACTGAACGGGCATATCCTGATGCCGGGCCAGGAACTGAGCTTCAACGAGACGGTGGGGAGGCGCACGGCGAAAGGCGGCTTCCGGGAAGCCCCCGTCCTCAAGAACGGCCGTCACGACATGGGGATCGGCGGCGGGATCTGCCAGGTCAGCACGACGATGTACAACGCGGCGCTGCTGGCGGATCTCAAGATCGTGCGACGAAACAACCACACGCTGCCTAGCGTCTACGTGCCGCTTGGCCGGGACGCGACCGTCGACTACGGGAGTCTCGACCTTATCATCTCCAATCCGACGGACAAGCCGGTCGCGATCTCGTCGACCTACGAGAACGGGAAGATCGCTTTCAGGGTGCTCGGCCAAAAGGACCCTTCGATCCAGGTCAAGATCGTGACCGCACACGCGAGGTCGTGGGACAACAGCGTAAGCCTGGTCGTCGACAAGAGCCTCAAGCCCGGCACTCGCCAGGTCGTCGATCGCGGTTCCCGCGGGCATTCGATCGACACCTACCGAATCGTGTACAAGGACGGCGTCGAGATCAAGCGCGAGCTGTTGAACCACAGCTACTATGCGGGCGCGCCACGAATGGTCGCGTACAATCCAGCTCCGGCTCCCGCGGTTCCTCCGGCTCCCGGGATGGTCAAACCTGCGGCGCCAACGCCTCCGGCCGGGCACCCGTGATGTGACCCAGCTGCTCAGCCCTGCTTTCCGGCGGCTGCCGACGGCACCTTGAACTTCTCGATAGACGAGTCGTCGCGGGTCTGGGCGGCGATCGATTCGGCGCGGTCGCAGAACTGCTCCGGGGTCAGCTCTCCATTCAGCATGGACGTCAGCGCTCCTCCGATGTCGGTGCCCATCGCCTGGTACCACTGGAATGCCATCAGGGAGTACACGGTCTTGCTTGCTCGGAAGCACTTGGCGGCCACGGTTAGCGTTTCGGGGAGCTCGACGTCGTTGCTGCCCTTGATCGACATGAGGGTCGCCTTCTCTTGGACGAACCTCCTTGCCTCCGGCAGCGAGGTCATGTACTTGTAGAAAGCGACGGCGGCGGCGGCGTTCTTTGCGCCGACCGGGACCATCCAGGGCTCGATCTCAATGTCCAGGGCGGTCGGATCGCCTATCATCTTCGCGGGCAGGGGAGCGGTGAAGAACTGCATGCGCGCGCCGGGGGGCATGACCTTCTTCATCTCCGAGTCGAGCCAGGTGCCGCACGGGATCATCGCCGCGTGGCCGTTCAGGAACTCCGTCTGGGCTTCGGTGTGAGATAGTCCGACGGCGCCCTTCTGGAAGTCGCCCCTATCCTCCAACTCCTTGATCATGCGCGCCGCCTCGACGACTGCCGGCTTCTTCCACGCTCCGGGGACGAGATTCTGGATGTCATCGAGGGCCTGAATGCCGCCGAGATCTTGCACCCAGGGGAAGAGCATGCCCTGGAGCATGTACGACGGGTATTTGCCCTGGAAGGTGATCGGGGCAATCCCGGCGGCTTTGATCTGCTCGCAAAGCGCCTCGAGTTCGGCGTAGGTCTTGGGCGGCTTCCAGCCATGCTTGGCGAAGACGCCGGGATCGTACCACCAGCCGAAGATGCTGAAATAGTAGGGCAGCATGTATTGCTTGCCGTTTTCCTGGGCGAGCTTGAGGAGGCTCGGCTCGAAGGTATCGCGCCAGGTTCCCATGCCGCCGTAGGCCGGGGAATCGAGGGCCTTGTCGAGATCGAGGATCTGGCCTTCCTCGACCGCCATCCAGAAGTCGTACTTCCAGCTCGGGAACATGAGGTCAGGGGGATCGCCGGCGAGCATGGCGGTACGCACCTGATCGGCGACGTCGGGCGAGCCGTCAACCTTGACGATCAGGCCCGGATTCTTTGCCTGGAATTCCGAACCGGCCTCCTGATAGAAGTCGATGCCGTAGCCTCCCTTGAAGGCGAGGACGTTCAGGCTTCCGGACAGCTTCCCTTCCCCGGTCGGGGCGTACTCCACGGTGGCGGTTGGCCGACCTCCTCCTTTGGGGCCACCGCAGCCGGCGAGCGCGAGGGCGAGGACAACGATACCGATCTCGAGCTTCATGGCTCCATTCTAGTAGCTCTGAGCGGGAGATGAAACGCTTTGCTCCCGGTTGCGATCGGCGAAGGAGAGCCTTGCGCTTCGAAGCCCGCTCGCCCGCTTGGCCTTGTGGGGCGGCCGGCATGCCGGAGTTGGTTCGCTGCTATGATTGATCGTCCGGGGCGGTAACGCCCGTCTACCTTTCAAGCGTCAAATGGAGCGGTGGTGTCAGCGGTAATCGATCCGGCAAGGCTAACCTCGTTCGACGAGGACATCGTTCTCGTCGAGCGATACCTGGCCGGCGATGCCGCCGCGTTCGAGATCCTGTACTCGAAGTATTACGAGAAAGTGCTCGCGATCGCCCGAGGCGTTCTCATGGATCCCGACGAAGCGGCCGACGCGGTGCAAGAAGTCTTCACGCTCGTCTATCGCCACCTTGGGCGGTTCGACCGGCGCTCTCGATTCAGCACCTGGCTTTTTCGGATCGCGGTGAACCGGAGCATCCAGGAAGCGCGGCGCAACAAGCACCATTTACGTAGCGTCGAGCTCACGGAGGCGCTCGGAGCGGAGGCGCCAGTCCA
>DATJYD010000818.1:0-5225 GCA_035499755.1 Fimbriimonadaceae bacterium | reverse complement strand
CGACGATCTTCCGGAGGCGCGCCTTGGCATCCAACGTTTCCAGAAGCTCCTGCTTGACGCCGAAGCGGATCGGCAGGTGATGGGCGATCGCGTCCGCGAGCCGGCCCGCATCCTCTTGGTGGGCCACGCTCTGCATCGCTTCCGGAGGAATCGACTTGTTCAAAGCGACAACGCGGCCGAACCCCTCGATCGCGACTCGCATCATCGCATCGATATCCAGACCTTCGGCCGGAGTCTCGGCAAGGGGCTGGATCTCCGCCCAAAAGGCCCCGGAACGGCTGACGATCCGAACCGCCTGAGCGCGATTCAGTCCACGCAGGGCCACCCGGAGGCTGGCGTCGGGCATGGGCACCGCCTGCAAAGTCTCGCTTAGCGTGCCGACGCGAAACAAATCGCCGGCCTTCGGGTCTTCGAGGGACATGTCGTTCTGGCTCAGGACCAGAACCCGGCGATCGCCGTCCATGCTTCGGCGAACCGCGCGAAGAGACGCCTCGCGCACGACGTGAAGCGTATTGATCAGGTTCGGAAAATGAACCGCATCCCGAACCGGCAGCACCGGCACGAAGAGTGCCGGCTTCTTGCTGGAATTGGGGATTGACTGCCGCTTGCCAACCACGGGATCAAGGTACCACCGGATTCATCTCATTCCAAGAGAACCCGGCGAAAACCAATGATCGTGCCGGGCATCCCTCGCGGCTGATGACCGGTCGCCTCGCCAACAAAACACCCGATCCGTCAGCTCACCCGGATGTACACCTTGTAGGTGTAGGTCATCGTGAGCGTCTTGCCGGGTTCGATCTTCTCGTTCCATTCGAGCTGAGCTCGGCTGTTGACGTCGCGCAGGCCGCGAGCCGTCTTCGTCACCTTCGCCTCCGGCGACGTCGATATGACCTCGCCGGTGAGCGACTTGCGCACCCGCACGGTCACTGCCTCGGGCTTGCGATTCACCATCGTCAGCGTCCCTTTGAGCGTGACCAGATCGTGGGTCGACTGGTTGTAGGTGTTCCGCAGGACGCCCCGCTCGCGTGAGACCTCTTCTTCGAGTTGGTCGGCGCTGACGTCCATAGCCTTCGTGATGTTCAGCTCGCCCTTGCCTCCGACGGAGACGTATTTCATCAGGTCCTGCCCGATGATCTGCCCGTCTTTGAAGATCGTGGCCGCGCCGGTCGAGAACGGCTGCTTGCTCTCGTTCGTGAAGCGGATCGTGTGCCAGACATCCTCCTGCTCCGCCTCCGGCGGGACTGGACGATATTGGGCGTCCTGGACGAAGTCGTCGATGTCCCAGGTGTAGACCTCGTCGTAAGGCGCGTCCATCGTCATCACGATGAAGTAGCCTCGATCGCCCTTTTTCAGTGTCACATTGGGCTGGCGATAGAAGAACAGGTCTTCCGCCTGCTCCCCACCAAGCTCGCCGGTCGGCATCGCTTGGCCGAGATCGTTCACGTTAGGCGCCTGATTCGTGAATGGCGAGGCGGCCTGCCCTCCGAAACCGCCTCCGCCGAAGCCTCCCCCTCGATTCGGAACCGCCTGTCGCGCGCCGCCCGACGGCAAGTTGGCAACCGCATTCTGGTACAGCGCGGCGTCGCTCAACGGATCGGAGATATAGGCGTAGGGGATGTTCGGCCAACCGGTGATGAAGCGCGTCTCAACCGAATTCAGATCTTCGAGATCGTTCACGACCGTAGACTTGCCGACCACTTCCAGCTTCTTGCCATCCTTTAAGGTCACCGCATAGGCCGGCGACCACGACATGCCGCGCTCCAGGCTCAGCATGTAGATCTTGCCCGCGCCGGGCGACTGGACCTCGAAGCGAAATCCGCGCGTCGTGGACTTCACGCTGCTCGAATCGGTCAGGGTGTCCGGCGACGCGACCCTGACGACCGACGTCTTGTCGACTACGATCGTCTGTTCGCCCGACTTGACGATCAGATTCGATCCGGCCGCGCTCATCAGCACGCCGGTGACGGCGTCCTGGCCGAGGAAGTAGAGGGTGACGTGTTTGCCGACGTTCAGGTTGAGAAGATCGGAGATCGACTGAGCTTTGACGTCGTCGGACTTGGGGACCTCGGTGTTGACGACGGACGTAAGCTTCACCCCGTCCGAAGTCGTGAACCATAGGGTCCCGAGCGATGCCTGGGGGATCTGGTTCAGCATGTATTCGCCCGATCCGGAAACGTCCATCTCTCGCAAAACGACGCAGTAGCCGTTCTTGAACAAGGAGGCGAGGGCGATATGCTCGGTAAGCGTCTTGGGTCCCGGAAGCAGAACCGACGCGGCTAAAACGGAAAACATGTTCTTTCTTGACCTCTCCACAAGAATGAACGTGCGGGAGCCAGGAAAGCTGCGGCGAGTTCCTCCGACATCGAAACGCAGAGCCCCCGGGATGGTTCCCAAGGGGCTCGCCTGAGCTTGGAGGAACTCAGTCTTCGACGAGAATGATGTTGTACGGCTTGCCGTCGCCGCCAACCCCGAATCCGAACAGCATGGCCTTGCCGTCGACCTGGTTGATCGCGGCAACCACCGTCTCGACGTCCTGGCCGGTATCGATGCTGACCCGGACCTCGCCGGGCGCCGGCTGGGAGGTGAAGGAGACGGTGACGCCGGTGCCGTTGTCGAAGGTGCCGGTTTCGACTCCGCTCGGATTGGCGTATCCGGCTCCGTGCAGCGTGCCATCGCCGTTCGGAGTGACGACGACGCACTGGGTCTTGCCCTGGTTGATGAGGAAGCCTCGATAGTTGCGGCTCGCGAGATCGGCCAGATCGACGTTCGCGCTCGGCTGGAGAACGCCGATGACGCCGCCTTTCGCGGGGCCATAGTCGATCGCGCAGACTCCGGATGGCGTCATCGCGCCGGTCGCCGGCGGATTGGCGCCGGTATCGGTCATCAAGCCGTTGTTGCCGACGAAGTCGCTCGGACCATCCGCAAGCGCGGTGCCGTCGATCGCGAACCGCTTCGAGGTGCCGTCGTAGTGGTTTCCGGTGACCGTGAAGGTGACGTGGCCATAGGCCTGGTCGGTGGCCTGCTGGAACGTGGCGCTTCCCACCGCTACGAAGTTGAAGCTGACTTGGGGGCCGGGAGGGTTCGAGCCGAGGCTCGCGGCCACGATCGGCGGCTGCGTATCCGCGCCTGCCATCTTGAGCACGAGGGCGGTGTTGGTCAGCTCCAATGCGTAGGCAGACTGGCCGTTCGTGACCCCGGGGTCGGTTGTGTTCGTCACCGTGAGCTTGAGGAAGCCGGTGGGTAGCACGGACTTCGTGCCGGAATAGGTGTAGCCCTGCGTCTGGTTGGACGCGGTGAAAGTCGAATCGTTTAGCTGCCAAGACCATACGTCGCCCGGCCCCTGGGTTCCGAGGTAGTTCTGGGTGGCGTTCGAATCGACCGCCGAGCCGCCACACCCCAAGGCGGCGACGATGCAGCCCGATAGCAAGAGAGTTTTACGCATACAACTCTGCTGCCGTCCACTTCGCAACGGCAACACCGTTGATTTGCCAGGGACAGCGGTCCTTGCGCGAAGATTAGCGATAATTTAGCGGTCGGTATCGAGCGCCTGGTTCAGGCTTGCGTTCGTCCAATTGGGTATGAGGTCCGTTCTGATTCTCGCCGCGTCCATCGCTCTGCTTGCCGCCAGCGTGGCGATCCAGTCGCCTGCGGCGATCTCCATCCAAGCCCATTTCTATACCCTCAGGGCGCCGCTCGATGTGAACGCCATCAAGGCGATCGGCAGCGTGGACACGAAGCGCTCGCCTTCCATCCTCCAGGTTTCCAAGGAAGAAATGGCCCGGGTCGAGAAGGTCGTGACGGACGCGGGCGGCAGCCTGGTCGGTTCGCCGAAGGTCCTCACGAATGTCGATCAGGCCGCGAAGATCGCTGTGGATGGCCCCCCGGGGTACAGCCTTGAGGTCACCCCGTCGAACCATGGAAGCGACACGATCTCGATGAAGTTCAAGCTCTCGGTCTCGACCCGGCAGGGGGATTCCACCGTCACCCGCACCGCCGCCGGCTCGGCTCGGGTGCAGGAGGCGAAGGCGCTGCTCATCATCGAGAATCCGCGCAGCGGGCAGCCCGGGCTCCTGACCGTCGTCGAAGCGAAGCGGAGCTGACGCCTTCGGAGCGCGGACGCATTCGATTCCGTGCCGGGCGCCGAGTTACCCACCACTTGGACTTGGATCCGGGCTTGGGACGATTCGGCGGGACGCCGAAACCACTCTAGGCGAAGACTTGCTTCGCCGCGTCCCACAGGCCGTAGCGATGCAAATGGCCTTCGCAGAAGACGATCAGCCCCTCCACGCCGGTCGAGGCGATCGTCTCGACCACCCGTTCGAACTTCTCGGGCGAGAAGCTCGTGGCGCCCGCCCGCTCCTCCTCCCGGTACAAGAAGTTAATGGCAAATCCGGGATAGAGCTTGGGGGAGCCTGCTGAACCCGGCTCTCCCGGCAACCACCCCTTCTGCTCCTCGATCGACTCGGCAAGCAGTTTGAGGTACGTCTGGAACGAGCCGGGATAGTGGTCGCGATAATCCATCGGCATGAACTCATCGACGAAGCCGCCGAACGTCCGCCAGTCCTGCCCGATGAACCGGCCGCTGTGGATCGGGTTCTTGAAGACGGCGGCGCTGATCTTCATTCCCGGCCGTGCGCGGTCGATCGCCTCCCGGGTCAAGCGCGCGAACTCGCGTACCCAATGGATCCGATAGGCATAGAAGAAGTAGTCGAGGTCGTAGCGCCCGCCCTGGAAGAAGCTGCCCTCCAACAGGAAGTTGGATTTGAAAGCGCGGCTCAGCTTCGACCAGTTCGCGGGCAGCACGCGCGGGCTCTGCTCCCAATGCGCCTCCAGATACTCGCGGTCGTACGATTCGTGGTAGAAGGGTTCGTCCGGAAAAGCCTTCGTGAGGTAGCCGGCCCAGCGCGGCAGATGCTCCAGGCAGTCGTCGCAGAAGCAGTATTGGTCAGGCGCGAGGTCGCCCGGGTAGCGGATGTAGTCGTGGTGGACGGCGTCGAAGTCGTACCGCCGGGCGAACTCCTCATAGAGCGGCACCAACCACTGGTCGGTGTAGCCGGGGCGCTGGGCCGGGCACATCCAGACGGCGTCGAACGGCCGCCCCCGCAGCACCTCGCTGCTCGTCGGCTTGCCGTGCGCGTTCGTCACCGCCCACTCCGGGTGCTTTGCGTAGACCTGGCGGCCCTCCATGAAGTCGATGAACCAGGCGTGGACCTGCATGCCGCGCT
>DATJYD010000817.1:0-5461 GCA_035499755.1 Fimbriimonadaceae bacterium | reverse complement strand
TGGTCCCGGATCGGATCGACCTCGGAGTAGTAGGAGACGGTCGGCGACTCGAATCCGCGTACCACGTGGAGCAGGAGATCAGCCTTTTTTGCCTGATCGATCAGGCGCTGCGAGAAAGCGCGGCCGCTGCCGGTGACGGCTTCGAGGTCGTCGTGGAGGATGACGGTGGCCGGGGTCTGCTTCTTCGGCTTGACTTGTTTGACGATGAGGTCGAAGCGCTCGTCGGGCACGGGCACGGCCGTGACGTCGCCTTTCGCCAGACCTCGCGCCGCCGCCCGATAGAGGGTGCTCCGGCCGCTTTGGGAGTATCCGATCAGGGCGACGTTCATCGGGCGCTTCCCGCCTCATACTGCACCTGGATGTGCCGCGGCCCCATCTGGGCGGGGAGTATCCAGAACACGTAGATTCCCGCGCAGAAGATAAGGAGAAGGATCCACGGGAACCTGGGCTTCGACGAAACCGGCTTACCCGGCGACGCACTGCTCACGGCCGAGATTATGGCATCAGGACAGAAGTGTTATCCGCCGAAGCCGGCGTTATAGAAGGCGCAGTAGCTGAGGGCGGTCTTGCCGTCATACGGCGCGAGCTTCACGAACGCCCCTCGCTGGCCGATTTGCCAACCGATGTTCGGCCCCGCTTCAGGCTCGTGAAAGACGACGCCGGGGCCGTAGGTGTAGGTGACCATCAGGGTGCCGATCGGGACGAGGCTCGTAAGATCGTAGGCGGCGAGGAACTGCTTGTGGCCGAGGCCGGAGTGGCCGATCGGCAAGCGATAGTGTAGCCGGAGCGCGTAGGTCCCCAGGTTCTGCATCTTGCCGAACCCCTCGTAGGGCGGGATTCCCGAAAGCTGGTCGGCGCGCTTCGGATGATTGAAGGCGATTGGCACGTTCGCCCAGGTGCCGGTCAGCCCGGGATCGCTCGGCATCTCCGTGCCGACGACGCCCATCGAAACCGTGATTCCGGCGTTGCCGGCGGGGCCATTGTTCTTGATGAGGGTAAGGCTGGAGACGTCGGCGTACTGCTTGGTGAGGGTGATCGTCACCGAATGGGATTCGACCGCGATGTTCTGGCCGGTCACCCCAGGGATTCCCGAGAACTCCACGGCCGCCTTTTCAGGGAGGGTCGTCGACTGGAACGCAATTGCCGCTAGAAGGGAAAGCATACAGGTTAGACGCAATGGCGCATACGTGCGTTTCGAGGGTCCCGCCGGGCGGAGCGTCCGACCGATCAGTCAGACGCTTCCGACACTTCCGCCGGCCTGCAGCAACCGCTCGACGTAGCGCGCGATCGCGTCGAATTCGAGGTTGACGCGATCGCCCGGCACTCGCTCGCCGAGGTTCGTGTTAACGATCGTATACGGGATGATCCAGGTGTCGAACTCCCGTTCTGTGGGCTCGACTACCGTCAGAGAGATTCCGTCGATCGAGATCGAGCCTTTGTCGATCAGATACCGGCCCGATCCTTCCGGTACTCGAAAGCGGATGATCGTCGAATTGCCGGCTGGAGTCACGGACACGACCTCGCCGGTCGTATCGACATGGCCCTGAACGACGTGCCCGCCGAACCGCCCGTCGGCTCGCATCGCGCGCTCGAGGTTCACATGGTGGCCGGGAGCGAATTGGGAGAACGAGGTTCGGGCGACCGTCTCGGGGCTAAGGTCGAAGGTCAGTTCGCGGGCCGAGACGCCCGATTCCAGATTGACGACCGTTAGGCAGCAGCCGTTGACCGCGATGCTCTCGCCGATCGAAACGGGATCGGGGCCAAGAGGGCGGTCGAGGCCGAGAACGAGGACTCCCGAATTCAGCGACCGTATCTCGCCGAGGGCCTCGATGATTCCCGTGAACATCGGATCCATTATGCAATCCAGCGTTCCTGCGATCCTCACCTTTCGCCGGGCAGCACGATGCCGCGCATGATTACGCGCTGGCACAGGAGGAAGACGATGAGGGTCGGGAGAGCGGCGAGGGTGAGGGCGGCCATGATGACGGAGCGGGGAGCGCTGGTCGCCTGAAGCTGATAAATGTAGACCATCAAGGTCCACATCTTCTGGTCTTGCGCGATGAGAAACGCATAGAGGAACGAGCCATACGCGCTCATGAAAGCGAGCAGAGCCAGATAGCCGAGAACCGGCTTGCTCAGCGGCACCGCGACCCGCATCATGAGGGTCGTTTCCTTCGCTCCATCGAGCTGCCCGGCTTCGAAGAGCTCCTGAGGCAGGGAGTCGAAGAAGCCCTTAAGGAGAAAGATCATATAGCCCGATGCGGCGCCGGGGAGCACGAGGGCGGCGAAGGTGTTGAGAAGGCCGAGGCCCTTCAGAAGCAGGAAAGACGGGATCATCGCGACCTCGGCGGGAAAGGCCATGGTCGCGAGAAGAAAGAGGAGGATCTTGGCCGACGCCTTGATCGGGTAGCGCGACAGGGCGTAGGCGGCGAGGGGATTGATAATGAGTTGGGCGGCGATCGTCAGGAAGGCGAAGAAAAAGGTGTTCCACAAGGCTCGGCCGTGGAGAGCGATGAAATTGAAGACGTAGCGATAGTTCCGCCACGACATCTCCGTCTTGATCGGCGCCTCCTTGCGCGCGAGAGTCCATCGCTCGAAGGCCTCGATCGGCATCGGCACGCCCGGCCCGGCGACGGCTGCCCAGCGATCCTCGACACTTTCCTTCCGGTAACGATCGGGCAGGGTAGTCGCCAGAAACTGCTTGAAGAGGGGACCTGAGGATGGCATCGCCAACGTCGCGAAGCTCGTCGCCCGTCCTTTCACGCTCGCCGGGACGCCGGCGAAGAGGTTCTGATACTTGTTCCGGACATAGCTCTGGTAGATCTCCTGTTCGCGCACGGGGATGCGGAACTCGGCGGGGAGGGTCTCCTTGAAGGCGGTCCAGTCGTTCCAGCGCTGCCCCGGCGGTGGATTCCAGGTCTTCCGTTCGAGCAGTTCGGCAGGGGTCGAAACCGAGTCGAAGGTCGTCGCCTCCTCGATGTAGGTTCGATTGAAGAGGTCAACGTTGTTGTGGAACTTGCTTCGCAGCCAGGCCTGGTAGAGCGGCTCGAGCCGGGCCGACATCTGGTTCGGACTCAAGCCGAAGCCCGCCTTCCAGTCATCGGGAGGGAGATCGAGGAGGAACTGGCGATACTTCTCGATCAGGCCTTCCGGGGCGGAGGGGCCGGTGCGAGTCTGGGCGATCTCGAACTCGTCTTGCTTGTATTTGTCGTGGATGTACTTGTTGGTGAGCTCGGAGTCGCTGAACCAGAAAGCGGGGAGGAGCCGGTCGTCGTTCTCGTCGGTCGGCCCCTTGAAGCCAGTGCTGACCATGAGGAGGAATGGGTAGAGGGTCGTGACCGCGCCCGCGCACAGGAGGAGATAGACGATCGTCGTCGCCAACACCGCCCGCGGCTTTCGCCGGCCAACTCTACCGACAAGGGACATAGATTGCTGGATTGCTCAAGGGCCGATTGAAACTCGGTCCCAAAACGCCGAACGCCGCTTCATCTCCGGTTGAGAGCCTTCTCATGAGAACTAGCTTGCTTGACCGCCCTGCTTCCTCAGCGCTCGGCGCCTTCATTCACGTTCGACCCGCTCCCGGGAAGAGCCCTTCGCGATGAGACGTAGCGATCACTCCATTAAACTCGTTTCAGAGCCAAGAACGAGTGACTGATCTCATCGACACTGCCTTGTATCGTATTTCCGAGGCCAGCACTCTCGGCGTGAGCCCTTTCAAATGCCTGCGAAGTGGACTCCGTTCTCGAGATGGCGGCGCGGGAGGGTGTTTCCCCAAGACTCCGCCCAGTATTTGGAGGTCCCGGCTTGTTCGTCACTGCAACCTGGAACAAGACGGCGGTTGGGGTCGGGTGGCTGCCCACACTTGGAGCTGAGGCGACCGCTTATGAGAGAAGTCACTGATTCGGGGGACTTTGAGCTGTCGACGATCAGGAGAAAGCGTCAGGCGCAGACCTGCAGAGCCCCGCTCTCGGTCGCCGATCGCAGCCTGAAACAAGGGAGTGGTAAGCCGTCTTTCCCCAGGTCCCAACGAGCGATCCACCAAATCCGGTCAGGGCCGGATGGCGCGATAGATGAACAGAGCCGTCATCGCGAAGCCGTAGATGGCGATGACGGTCCTCAGCTTGTCGGAGTTGAAGCGCTGAGAAACGCGCGCGGCGACGAAGCCGCCGACCAGACAGCCCAGGATGATCCACACCGCCGGCCAAAGGACGACCATGCCCTTCAAAATGAAGATCACGGAGGCGGTGAAGTTGATCACGAGCCCCAGCCAGTTCTTCACCGCGTTCAGCTCATGGATGTTGCCGTCCATGTACAAAGCGAAAGCGGCGAGCATCATGATTCCCATGCCCGCGCCGAAATAGCCCCCGTAGACCGAGACGAGGAACTGGAGGACCCATCCCCAGACCTCGGGCAGCTTCTTCCGGTCGCGCAGGACGAACTTCTTGACCTTCGGCTGAAAAAGAAGGAGGAACGAGGCGAGGAGAATCAGCCCGGGAATGACCGCCTTGAAGACCGCATTCGACGTCACGAGCAGCAGGAACGAGCCCGCGGTCGAGCCGAGCAAGGTCGGTAAGAATAGAGCCTTGAAGTAGTGAGCCGTTTTCGGGAGGAGATTCCGGAATCCGAGGCCCCCGGCCAACGATCCGGGCCAGAGCCCGACCGAGTTCGTGGCATTCGCGATTTTCTCGGGAAGGCCGATGACCACGTTCAGCGTTGGGAACGACACGAGCGAGCCGCCGCCCGCCACCGTGTTGAGACCGCTTGCAATCGCGCCGACTCCCACGAGGAGAGCGGCTTCGCCCGGACTCAAAGGGCTTCCAGCAAACCGGCCATTTCGAGCGCGGCCTGGGCTGCCTCCCGGCCCTTGTTTCCATGCTTGGCGCCGGACCGGTCAAACGCCTGTTCGAGCGTCTCCGGAGTGAGGATTCCCCACGAGATCGGAATCCGGCTCTCCACCTGAAGCGCCATCAGCGCGGAGCCGACATCGGCGCCGAGAAGCTGGGCGTGCGCGGTCTGTCCCTGGAGGATGCAGCCGAGGGCGATCACCGCCTCCGGTCTGTCCTCCGATTCGATCAGCTTCTTGACGGTGGGCGGGATCTCCCAAGTGCCGGGGACGTGGACAACGTGGACCCTCGGCGCGCCGTACCGGCGAAGCTCATCCAGGGCGCCCTCCGTGAGCTGCTTGGTCACGATCTCGTTCCACCGGCTCACCACGATCGCGAAACGGCGGCCCTCCGAGTTCATCTTCGCCTGAACGTGGGCGACCTCCATTAGGGCGCCTTCCCCTTGAGCGCCTCCGAAACCGCGGCTGGGAGGTCCAGGGGATTCGCCGGATCGAATCCCATCCAGAGGCCCTTGATCGATTCGTCCGGGCCGAGCAGGATCATAAGAGGCGTGCCGACGAGAGAAAGCTCCTGGCCGACCGCCGGCGGAGGCGAATTGAACTGCCCACCCGAGGTCC
>DATJYD010000816.1:0-4527 GCA_035499755.1 Fimbriimonadaceae bacterium | reverse complement strand
GCGAGGAGAAGCGCGAAGCTTCGAGGGCTCATCTTCTCAGCGCCTTTCATAGCTCCGCCGCCGCCGCCATGAGAACTCGCAGCGCCACTTCCCCACTCTGTCTCATGACTCTCGAAACGTCGGCGTGGTCGAGAGTCTCGTCGCTGAGGCCGGCCGCGAGGTTGGTCACGATCGCCAGGCAGCCATACGGCACGCCCGCCTCCCGCATCAGAATGGCCTCCGTCGCCGCCGTCATCCCGACGAGATCGCCGCCAAGCTTGGCAAAGGCCCGAATCTCCTCCGGGGTCTCATACCGGGGCCCGTTCCCGCACACATAGACTCCGCCGTCTTGAACCTCCACCGCCTCCTTCTTCGCCGCGGTTAAAAGATACTCGCGGGCGGGAAAGGGGCTGCCGAAGTCGGTATGGACGACGGAGCGGTCGTAGAGCGTCGGGTATCGGCCGCTGGCGTCCAAGAAGTCACTGCAAACGACCAGCGTGCCCGGGGTCCATTCCGACCGAAAGCTCCCGACCGCGGCCGTCGAAAAGCAAGCACCGGCGCCGAGCGCCTGCAGGGCGAGCGCCATTGCCGCGTAATTCACGCGATGCGGGGGCACCTTGTGCCCGGCCGAATGGCGGCTCATCGCAAAAACGCTTTTGCCCCCGATCTCGATCACCCGGCCTCGCTGAAATCCCGCCGGCGTTGGCACGTGCACCCCATCGCCGGGCATGTGGAGCAGGCGCTCTCCGACTCCTGTGCCCCCGATCACCCCCGCGTCCACCCGCATGCGTACGAGAATACCGGGCCGGGTGGCGCGAGGACGATGGGTGACGGGATGAGTGGGAGGCAGCCATGAAGTCGGTTCAGCCATCCGCAATCCAACCAATCCCAGTAAACTCCACGCGATGACCCTCCGCGAGGTGCTGCATGCCCACATCCCGACCCTGACGCCGGAAAGCACGGTTCGGGACGCCGTCGACAAGATGGACATCTACCAGTTCCCCGCTCTCGTGGTCGTCGACACCCGCATGCGCGTGCTAGGAGTCGTTACCGAAGGCGACCTTTGCCGGGCCGTCACTACTCGCGACAGCCTGACGAGCATGTCGGACGAGCCCGCCTTCGCCTATGCGAGCAAGGACCCGACGACCGCGCCGCCGGATACCGAGATCGGCGACGCGTTTCACAGGATGCTCAGCAGCGGCCTCACCGTCCTGCCGATCGTCGAAGAGGAGCGGCTTATCGGCCTCGTCCTTCGGGTCGATCTCATGCAGGCGATGCTGATGAGCTGACGTCTCGACGCCCCTGGGCTCTCCGTCTCTCCGTGTTTAAAGTGAGTTGCAGGAGCTTAGCCTGCATTAGTGGCGAGAGCTTCGCAGGGCAAGCCCTGCCGCTACGGATCGCCTTCCCCGCCTATAGAGCGGCTAAGTGCGGGCTGGCAGTTCCGAAACAGCCCGGCCGGCCGGGCGGTAGAACAAGGGACCATGCTCAACGAAGGGGATCCGTTTCCGCAATTCTCGCTCCAGGACCAGGATGGCAAGACTGTCTCCAACGCAGATCTGACCGGCTTCAAGACCGTCGTCTACTTCTATCCCAAGGACGACACCCCCGGCTGCACCGTCGAGGCCTGCGAATTCCGGGACGCGTCCTATCCGAACGCGAAGGTGATCGGAGTCAGCCCAGACAGTCCCAAGTCCCACACCAAGTTCATCTCCAAGTTCGGGCTCAACTTCCCTCTTCTCGCCGACGTCGATCACACGCTCGCCGAAGCATGCGGTGTCTGGGTTGAGAAATCGATGTACGGCAAGAGCTATATGGGCGTCGAGCGGACGACCTTCCTTGTCGGCAAGGACGGCCGCGTCCTCAAGATCTGGCGCAAGGTGACGCCCAAGGGTCATGCCGAGGAAGTCGCCGCCGCCCTCGCATAGCACCCGAGTAGAATTCCTCCATGCCCGAGAAGGTCACGGCTCCCAAGATCCGCGCGATGAAGCAGCGGTCGGAACCGATCGTCTGCATCACCGCCTACGACGCCTATTTCGGCCGGTTGATGGACGAAGCCGGGGTCGACCTCGTGCTCGTCGGCGACTCGCTCGGCAACGTTCTTCTTGGTCACGAGACAACAATCCCCGTCACCCTGGAGACGATGGCGCACCATACCGCCGCGACCCGGCGAGGCGTCGTCCGGGCGATGCTCTGCGCCGATCTGCCGTTCGGCAGCTACCAGTCCTCGGTGAGCCAATGCGTGGATTCGGCGGTCACCCTGATGAGAGCCGGGGCCGAAGGCGTCAAGCTCGAAGGCGAGTACTTCGCCGAGGTCGCGGCCCTGGTCAAGGCCGGCATTCCCGTTCTGGGGCACCTCGGGATGACGCCTCAGTCCGTCAACAAGTTCGGCGGACCCCGAGTGCAGGGCAAGGGAGGCGGCGGAAATGCCCTCATCGATGCTGCCAAGAACCTGGAGGACGCCGGTGCGTTCGGCATCGTTTTGGAGCTGATTCCCGCCGACCTGGCTTCGGACATCACCGCCGCGCTCTCGATCCCTACGATCGGGATCGGCGCCGGCCCGTGCTGCGACGGGCAGATTCAGGTGATGCATGACATTCTCGGCCTGAGCGACCGACAGTTCAAGCATGCGAGGCGGTTCGTCGACGGCGAAGGGATGCTGCTCGAGGGCTTGCGGCAATACACGCGAGCCGTGCGAGGGCGAGCCTTCCCGACTGAGGAGAACTCCTTCTGAAGGTCGTCCGGGCACCTTCGGAGATGGCCGCGCTGGGCGGCGGAGACCTCGCTTTCGTGCCCACCATGGGCGCTTTTCATGAAGGGCATCTCTCGCTGATGCGAGAAGCTCGGAAGGCCGCCCCCCGAGTGTGCGTTTCGATCTTCGTCAATCCTCTTCAGTTCGGGCCGGGAGAAGACCTCTCGCGCTACCCGAGAAACGAGGATCGCGATTTCGACTTGGCCGATTCCTTGGGTGTCGATATTGTGTTCGCGCCATCGGCCGGCGCAATGTACCCTCGGCAGATTACGAAGGTGTGCGTTCCCGAGGTAACTCGCTTGTGGGAGGGGGCGGCTCGGCCCGGCCACTTTGATGGAGTGGCGACGATTGTTGCAAAGCTATTTAATATAGTCCGCCCCCGTACGGCGTTCTTTGGATGGAAGGATTTGCAGCAGTGCTTGGTCGTGAAGCGGATGGTGGAGGACCTCGACATACCGGTCGAACTCCGTTTTCTGGAGACGGTCCGCGAAGATGACGGCCTCGCGATGTCCAGCCGGAATGCCTATCTTTCGAAAGAGGAGCGGGCAGTCGCTCCGGCCCTTCACGCTACCCTCCTTAGAATTGCAATTGCTCTTCGGACAGGGAAGGCGGATGCCTCGGCGGCTCTAGAAGATGCCCGCTTGGCCCTTACCGGCGAGGGTTTCCAAGTCGAGTACCTGGAGCTGGTCTCCATGCGAGACCTCGAGCCAACCCACGCCACCGGCGATTCGGCGATCATCGTCGCAGCCCGGCTTGGGCAAACGAGGTTGATCGACAACCTCCGTCTCTAGTCTCGAGTCCAGTGTGAGGCGATCTGTCACTCGTTCCTGGGTTTGGGCAAAGACGGCTCACCACCCCTTGTTCCAGGTTGCTCATGACGGACAAGAGCGAGCTTCCGAGGGCTGCCCCCTGACCCTCTTCCTAATCACCGAAGGCGCCCAATGCAAACAAACGGCCTCCTAGCAGATTGTGGGACGAGCATCGCCTCCTATTACTAGGAGAGCTTCTCCCCTTCCCTTGAGCCCCCGACCTCGGGGGCTTGACCGTGCGACCGTTCCTCGATTCGCGGAGCTAAACCCGAGAGGGATCAGGCCAAAGAAAATGCCTTGCTCCGGCCAACTCCAACCCGCAGTCTCGCGGCGGGAGGGCTGCACAAGGCGTCCCAGTTGCTGTATAGTCTAAGCGATTGTGAGCGGTGATGCTATGCAAAAGTCGGTTCAGAACGTAAAGAACTCCCTTAAATTCAAGGTTGCGCCCCGTTCTGGCGTCTTATCGGTCAAGGTAGGTGTCAAGAAGTTCGCCCTACCCTTAGAAGCCAGAATGCTAAGCAACGGCGAATACCTGTTTCTTTCGTTCGCCGCCAGTTCAGAGCTCTACACGGTTAGTGGAAAAGAGCTTTCGCCCATGCCTTCCGAAATGGACGCCACTCAGGCGTTCCTCGCGCTGAACCCGGGTAAGAGGCGGGGCCGAAGGAAGCGCGAGTCTGTGCAGATGCCTCCCGAGCTAGAGGCCGCGCTCAGATCTTTGCCCAGCGGCTATAAGCTCGGTTACGGAACCGACGGAACTCCCAAATTGGTGCGGGTCCGGAGCCGCAAGAAAGCGAAGAGCTGAGCACGGGCCGGGCCGGGCGCCCTCGATGATTACGGTGCAGACCCGCGGAAACGCGCTCTTGTTCGTCACTCGCATGGGCTGGGACGGGTTTGCCTAACATATTTAGGAGGCAGCCATAGAGCCGCCCTCCTCTCCGTGGCTATTGGTGATGCTGAGTAGCGGCAGGGCTTGCCCTGCGAAGAACTCGC
>DATJYD010000815.1:0-4434 GCA_035499755.1 Fimbriimonadaceae bacterium | reverse complement strand
TAGGGATGGAGACCGATCCGACATTGGAGGCGGTGATGTCTTGACGAAGATGGAGGATGCTCGCCTTCAGGGTTGCGTCTTACACACGGCTTCCCCAGAGCCGCCTGCCCCGGCCGGAGCGGGTTTCTTGGCCGGCTCCCGCACGAGATGGAGGCGGCCTTCGTCCCAGACCAGGGGCATAGCATTGTCATCGAGGACGAGATGGATGACCGAGCGCGCGGTCTTGCGGGTGACGAGATTGCCTTCTGGCGAATCGCCGATCTTGCCCCGGCCTTCGAAGGTGACGGTGACGTCTTCCCAATAGCGGTATTCGGGATCGAAGCTCTTGAAGGTGATCGAGGTCCCCTTGTCGGGATGGGTCTTGACGAACCAGAGCAGCGAAGGATCGGCGATGCTTGCCTGGTGTCCGATGGGAATCGAGCTTGGCGGTCCCTGGCCGTTCCGAGCCGTCGAAGTGACGATGGCGACCGCGGGGGTGATGGTCGCATCGTTCCGCTGGGTCGAGACGCCGCGAGTGACGGCGATCGTGCGCGCGGTCAGATTGCCGGATTCGTCATAGGTCGACTTGATGATCCGGCTTACGCGGGCGACCGACCACGTTTCCGTTTCGACGATCTGGCTTTGGCCGGCCGTTCGATCGTAGATGAGGCTCGCGCTGTGGGCCGGATCTCTCAAGACGACTTCGCTGAGCGCGGCCTGTACGGCAATCATCGCAAGCAGAGATATCAGCGGCTTCACACTCTTAAGGACGTGCGAAACCGAGTTGGAGATACGGCGCCAAGAGCAGCCAAAACTCGACGATAATGGAGGATCGCATGAAGAAGCTCGCCACGACCTATGCCTTGTCAGTCGCCGGGTTTGCCGGGGTTTTGGTCGCTGTGCTTCACTTCGGGAGCGCGGAGAACTCGGTGGCGTCGAGCGCGGGAAGGTCCCTTCTCCAGCGACTCGCCGACGGTCTGAAAGATCCCCTCAGCCTCGTCCTCCTTCAGATCGTGGTGATCGTCGTCGCTGCGCGGCTCCTCGGCACCTTGTTCCGGGCCCTTGGACAGCCGGCCGTCGTAGGCGAGATGCTCGCGGGAATCGCCTTGGGTCCCTCTCTAGTCGGCTCGCTATTTCCGAACTTCTCGGAATTCCTATTCCCGAAATCGAGCTTCGCGAACCTCTCCACCCTCAGCCAGTTCGGCATCCTCCTGTTCATGTTCGGGGTTGGGATCGAACTCGACACGAAAGAGCTCGCGCGCAAGGCGAGATCGGCAATCCTCGTAAGCCACATGAGCATCGTGGTTCCGTTCGGGCTTGGGACGACGATCGCACTCTGGCTCTACCACGACTATGCCGGGTCTCAGACTGCGTTCCTTCCCTTTGCCTTGTTCATGGGGATTTCCATGAGCATCACGGCGTTTCCCGTCCTGGCGAGGATTCTCCATGAGCGCAATCTGGTTCATACGCCGGTCGGCTCGATCGTCGTCACGAGCGCAGCGGTGGACGATGTGACGGCCTGGTGCGGGCTCGCGGTCATCGTGGCCCTTTCACGCGCTCACAATCCCCTGAATGCGACCTGGACGGTGGGGCTCGCCATCGTGTTCGTCATTTGTGCCTTCACGATCGCGAAACCCCTCCTGCAGCGACTTGCGAAGGTCGGAGGCGAGGAGGCGGAGCCACCCGCGTCATCGCTCGTAGCCGCGCTGGTATGCGCGTTTCTGTTCGGCCTGATCACGGAGGCTATCGGCGTCCACGCGTTCTTCGGGGCCTTCGTCGCGGGAGTCGTCATGCCAAGAAGTCCGGCTTTCCGTAGGGTGCTCTACGAGAGGATGTATCTGGTCGCCGCGCTCGTGCTGGTTCCGGTCTTCTTCGCCTTCACCGGTTTGCGAACGCAGATCGGCCTGCTTCGCACACCCGGAGATTGGCTGCTTTGTGGATGCGTCCTGTTCTGCGCCGTTCTCGGCAAGCTGGGAGGGGGAGCGATCGCGGCCCGGATCACCGGATTGGACTGGCGCGAGTCGTTCGGCGTAGGCGTCTTGATGAACACGAGGGGCCTCGTCGAACTGATTGCCCTCAACCTTGGACTCGATCTCGGAGTCCTTTCGCCGAAGATCTTCGCGATGCTCGTGATTATGGCTCTGACGACGACCTTCATGACCGGCCCGCTGTTGCGAGCGCTGCGCTTGGACTCACGCGCCCCCGGCTTCATCCCTTCTCCGGCACCCGAGCCAAGCACCGCCGCGTAACGGGCCAATCCCAGGCGAACGCATTATGGATGAACAAGGCTTTCCATCCCTTGTTCGAGATTGCGAGCGACGAACAAGAGCGATTCAGGAGGGTCTGCCCCTGAGGCTCTGCCTAACCCGCCTCATCTATTGGCGAAGAAGGCGATCCCGTAGCGGCAGGGCTTGCCTTGCGAAGCTCTCCCCACTGATGCAGGCTAACAGCCGAAGGCGACCCAATGCAAGGCTTGGCCTGGATCGTTGGCGAGAGGTTCGAATGTGCCAGCAGGACGCGTCGGGAGGGAATAAACCGGGCGGATCGCCCTGCTCGACCTGCTTACGCAGAGGCACGCGATCCTCGAACTCGAAGTCTGCCGGTTCTGGGGCTGATATCCGAGATCCTTCGCTTCGAACCTCGCCGCTCAGGATGGCGCGATCTGCTCGCCTTGATCGGCGATCAGGCTAGTATGGGCACCGCCAGGGTGATCATCGATGACGTCAGAAGATGGATGTAAAGGGTCGGCGCGGACTGCCTGCGAATCGATTCCGCGCGGCGAGGTCGCTCCTTGGGCTGTGAAACCGTGCCAGGATAACATTCATGCCCATCGCCGCCGCTCCCGCCATCGAAGCCGTACGCGCGTGGTTTCCCGCCCTCCGCTCGGGATTCGCTTTTATGGACAACGCCGGCGGGTCGCAGGTCCCCGTCAGCGTGGCCGAAGCGGTCCGCGACTACATGGTCAGCTCGTTCGTGCAGGTCGGGGCTTCTTATCCGGCCTCTCGACGAGCTACCGAGACGGTCGCGGGCGCCCACGCCATGATCGAGACGATGTTCGGGGGCGAGGGGCTCGGCAAGGCGATTCTCGGCCCTTCGACGTCGGCCCTCTGCCGCATGCTTAGCGATTGCTATGCGGAGATCCTCGGACCGGGCGACGAGGTTGTGGTGGCGGAGAGCGGCCACGAGGCCAATGTGTTTCCGTGGGTGTCTCTCGGCCGGCGCGGGGTCACCGTGAAGATGTGGGAGGCCGATCCCGAGTCGGGAAAGAGCCGGATCGGAGATCTCGCCGGGCTCTTGACCGAGAAGACTAGGATCCTCGCCTTTCCGCATGTCTCGAACATCCTGGGTGCGATCGAGGATGTGAAGGGCGCCGCCGATCTCGCGCGTCGGGTGGGCGCTCGCGTGGTGCTGGACTCCGTCGCCTTCGCGCCCCATCACGCCCTCGACGTGGCGGAGTGGGGCGTGGATTACTGCGTCTTCTCCTGTTACAAGGTCTTCGGGCCGCACATGGCCGCTCTCTGGGGATCGAACGAGGCGCTCGCGGAGATCACCGGACGCAACCACCCCTTCATCCCGAAGGACTACCTGCCGGGCAAGTTCGAGCTCGGCGGCGTGCTGCACGAAGGCTGCGCGGGATTGCTCGCGCTTCGCGGCTACTTCGCGTTCCTGGCCGGCGCGTCGGATGGAGGGGAGGGATTCAACCGCGAGATTCTGCTCGATGCATTTTCCGCTGCCGAGGCACTGGAGGCGCCGTTGACCGCACGGATTCTCGGCTTTCTCAACTCGAAGCCCGGCGTGCGGATCATCGGGCCCGCGGAGGCGGACGGACGGCGGGTCGGCACGATCTCCTTCCTTCACGAAGGCCTCAAGCCGGCCGAGATCGTGGAGGAGACCGACCGGCACGGCATCGGAATCCGGCACGGCAACTTCTATTCCTGGCGCCTGATGGAGCGGCTTGGAATCCCGCCACAGCAGGGCGTCGCTCGCATCAGCCTCGCTCACTACAACTCCGCGGAAGATGTGGAACGCCTGATTGCGGCTCTGAACCCGATTCTGTAGCCTCGCGGTCATGGTCCGGCCAGCGGAGTGGAGCGCATGACCCGGTTCCATCGGGGCGGCGAAGAATCTCGTTACCGTTCGCGGGACCTGGAATCCGAGGTCCTTCGCCTGCCTCAGGCTCAGGATGACGGGGGGAAGGAGCACGTCATTCCAAGGCCGCGACGACCACCTTGCCGTCGGCGGAGAGGACGGGGTGGTTGGAGCCTTCGGGAGAAAGCTCGGTCCGGCCCGGAGCGACGAGGACTCGGTAGCGATGCCCGCCAAGAGGAACGTTATTCAGATCCAGGTGAGCCTGTAGCGTTCCGTTCAGCCAGATCCGCCCATCGGGCTCGGTATGGACGATGCTCTCCAGACCGACCAGGCAAAGCAGCGCGCCCCAGGTGTAGTGGGGATCGG
>DATJYD010000814.1:0-11273 GCA_035499755.1 Fimbriimonadaceae bacterium | reverse complement strand
AGCGGTGGAGTTCGGCGGATTCGGTGGTTTCCCTTTCCCTAGCCACACTCCGGCTTCGGCGGGACGCCTAAACCACGTCTAGGCTAAGCCGGCTTCGATCAATTCGATTCCGCGCTGCATGGCCTTATGGACGAGGGGGTCGTCCGACGGCTCGTCGAGGAGCAAGTGCCGGTTAGGCGAATTCGGATCGCGGTGCAATTCCTGGGGGTACAGGGCGAGGACTGTGGGGGCGGCCGGATCCTGCGCCGGCAGCGGCGCGCCGACGATTCCCGCGTAAAGGCAGCGGCAGAGGTCGAGGCCGAGCATCGCGGATGCGGGGACGAGGGGCACGGCTCGCGCGTTGATCTCGAGGAAGTAGGCGTCGCCGGTCGCCTCCTCGATGATGTAGCCGGGCGAGTAAAAGCCGTTGAAGCCGGTCGCCTTCGCAAAAGTCGCCGCGGCGTGGCGGATCTCGTCGTTGTCCAGCCTCGTGACGACGCTTGCCGATCCCGTTTCTCCCGGGTGAGTTAGCGTCTTTTCGAACGCGATGGTCCCGAGGCACTTGCCGTGAAGCGCAACCGACGCCGCCGCCGCCGCCTTGCCCGCGATGTACTTCTGGGCCATCCATCTTCCACTGCCGATCTGAGCGGCTTTCGCCTCATCGTCGGTCCGTAAAACCTGCACGCCCTGGCCGGCCGTGCCTACCAATGGCTTGATCACGACCGGCAGTCCGGCCTCGGCGATGAAGTCCCTCAGGTCGCCGGTCGACCAGATCAGCTCCCGGCGAGGCGTCCGGACGCCCATGCTCTCCATCAGACGGCCCGCCGACTCCTTGTCTTCGCCGTACACGAACGCGTCCGGATTCGGCAGCGAAGCCCGAGCGAGGTCCGAGAGTGGCTTCGGAAGCTGTCCTGTCGGAGCAAGTTGGTCGATGTGCTGGAGAAACCGAAGGGCGCGATCGTCGGCGGGAATGCACATCTTGGTCGGTTTGCTCTCGATCAGGCCGAGAATGCGCCGGGCGACAATCTCGGCGCCGTCGGTCGGCACGCAGATGTCGCGATCGTCGGCGAACCGGGTCAGCGAGATCAGCGTGTTCGGATAGCAGAGCAGGGACACCTCGAACCCGGCTCTCGTCAGAGCGCGGGGCAGGTGGGCGGCGCCGAGCCAGTTTTCGAGGGCAAGGACGAGAACTCGTGGCATCGCTCATCACCCTACCCAAAGATCCGCCAAGCCTGGAGCCAGGTTGCCGCCAAGCCATGCCCTGGGTTCCAAGGCGCGCGGGGCTGTTTCCAACCCCAACGCTCAGACCCCCGGCCCCGCCACGCGCTTCGATATGAGGCGAATGGGCGCGACGGCTTTGCGAGGTGGTGGAACTCATGCCTTTTGTCGTGCATTCTCTAAGATATGAAAGCTGCATTTGCTCTTATCGCGGTTCTCCTCTGTGTGGCGGCCTTTATCGGTTACGGCATGGCGGCCGGGCGTGCCCCCGGTGAGCCGACGAAGTTCGCAGTGACCAAGACCGATGCCGAGTGGAAGAAGGCTCTCAGCCCGGAGCAATACTACGTGCTGCGCCAGAAGGGCACCGAGCCGGCATTCCATAACGCCTACTGGAACAACCATGAGGCCGGCGCCTACTATTGCGCCGCCTGCGGCCAAGAGCTCTTCTCGTCGAAGACGAAGTTCGATTCGGGCACCGGATGGCCGAGCTTCTGGGAACCGGTCAAGAAGGACGCCGTGGACTATGTGACCGATCGAAGCTGGGCAGCCGAAGTGCGCACAGAAGTCATTTGTTCACGATGCGGTAGCCATCTCGGCCATGTGTTCGACGACGGTCCCAAGCCGACCGGAAAGCGCTACTGCATGAACTCGGCGGCGCTGATCTTCAAACCGGCCCACAAGTGAAACGGACAGATCGGATTGATCCGGCCCGTTAGAATAGCTCAGTGGAAGCGATCGGCAGGCGCACGGTGACCGTCGTGCCCTTGTCGACGACGCTGTCGATCGAGATCGTCCCATGGTGGGCATCGACGATGCTCTTGCAGATCGAGAGCCCCAGGCCGCTTCCTCCCTCCGTTCGCGCCCTGGCGTCGTCGGCGCGATAGAATCGATCCATCAGGTGGGGTAGGTGCTCCGGCGCGATTCCCAGGCCGGTGTCCTTCACCGCGACGACCGCTTCGTCGCCCTCTCGCGACTGCTCGACTTCGATGCGGCCGGTCTCGGGAGTGTAACGCGCCGCATTTTCGAGGAGGTTGACGAACACCCGCACGATCATGTGCCCGTCTCCGAGGATTTCCGCTCCTTCATCGCCGGCGTGAAGCTCGATCGGCGCGACGCCGGGGCGGGCGACGGAGGCGATCGCCTCGGTCAGAAGCGGCTTGAGGCAAACCGGTTCGAGGTGAATCTCCAGCTTGCCGGTGTCGGACCGGGCCAAGAGAAGCAGATCGTAAACGAGCCGGTTCATCGAATCCGCCGCCGCGTCGACGGCAGCCAGGGTCTTTTTGTACTCCTCCGCCGTGCGCTTCCCTTTCATGGCGAGGCTCGTGTTCGCCTTGATGACGGTGAGAGGCGTGCGCAATTCGTGCGAGGCGTCGGCCGTGAAGCGGCGCTGCTGCTCGACGGCCTGCTCCATCCGCGTGAATGCGCCCTGGAGTCGGCTCAGCATGCCGTTGAACGTCTCCGCCAACCGGGAGAACTCGTCATTGCCGCGAACCTCCAGCCGGCCGTCGAGGCTCTCCGCGCTTACTTGGGCCGCCGTCTCGGTAATGTCGCGCACCGGCTTCAGAGCCCGCCCCGTGAGGAAAGCCCCGCCGAGAGCCGCCACCAGCAGGATCGAGGGGAGGGCGATGAGCAGCGTTTTCGTCAGACCCGTCAGGGCTTGATCCGTCGCGGAAAGCAGAACTGGGACTTGGAGGACGCGAACGATCTTGCCATCGACGTGAACGGGCTCGGTGAGGAGCATGATATGTTCGGTGGCCTTTTCGCCCGGGTTGTTGGCGGCATAGGTCTCGATCGTCGTAGATCGCCCAAGCCAAGCCTGCTTCAGGGAATCCAGATCGTAAGCCCTCTCGCCTGATGAAGTCTCCGCGCTGGAATTCAGCAGCCGGGGGTGAATATTCGTGCGGGTCGGGTCTGTGCTGGAAGCGCGCGGAGACGTGTCGATTCCCACATATTCACCGCCCCCATGATCCAGGAAAGCCATGTAGTCGTTCGGCGATGAACCTGGGAAATGCAGATGGGGTCGTTGACCGGAGGAAACCCCCGTAAGGACGACCCCGTTTCCTTCTCGCTGAATGACGCCAGGCCGTTCGAGTCGCTGAATGACGCCAGGCCGTTCGAGCCGCTCGACCATATGCCCAGCCCGAACCATGAGATCGCGATGGACCGAATTCAGCAGGCTGGCCCTGGCCCCGAAGAATACGGCCAACCCCAGCGCGCCGAGCGTGAGCGCGAGTACCGCGATATTAAGGAGCGTCAGCTTGGCCCGCACAGAGACGGACTTCATGCATCCTCCGGGCGCCGAAGCGTGTACCCCAAGCCGTGCACCGTGTGAATCAACTTCTGCTCATGTCCCTGGTCGATCTTCTTGCGCAACGAGCCGATGTAGACGTCGACCGTGTTGGAATAGCTCTCTTCATCCATCCAGACACGCTCTTGGATCAGTTCGCGCGTAAGAACCTGGCCCTCTCGGGCCGCCAACGCCTCCAGCAGCGTATATTCCCGGCGCGTCAGCGAAATCTCCTTGCCGGCCCGTTTGACGATGTGAGAGCCGGTATCGATCTCGAGGTCTGCGACCCGGATCACGCGAGCTTTGTTCACTTTGTCGCGGCGTAGCAAGGCGCGGACCCGGGCCAGCAGCTCTTCGAAATCGAAAGGCTTCGGTAGATAGTCGTCGGCGCCGACGTCGAGCCCCTTGACTCGATCCGTGACCGCGTCGCGCGCCGTCAGCATCAGGATCGGGGTCCGGATCTTCCGTGCCCGTAGTTCCTCGCAGACTCTCAATCCGTCGAGCTTGGGCAGCATGAGATCGAGGAGGATGAGGCTGTAGTTGCCGTTAGCCCCGAGATCGAGCCCTTTGACCCCGTCGGCAGCCACGTCGACCTGAAATTTGGCCTCCTCCAGGCCCTGCTTAACGACGGTGGCGATGCCCGGCTCATCTTCTACTAACAGCAATCTCATGGCGTACCCACCTTGATTGTGCGACGGTTATGTCGTGGTTCACTGGTTTTTAATTGGGGTGGGTCCGTGGAATGGGACGGATCGGACGGATCGGTCGAGCAATCCGGCGATCCGGCAACCCCCTGTTCACCTGTTTTTCATGTCACCCTCCCATGCTAGGCGAAGCTGTCGCACGCGCGAGGCGGCGTTGGGCTGCCCGGTGGAGTTCGGGCATGCGAAACAGGAGAACAGGCAATGAAGATTAGATTTCTGATCACCGCGGCCCTGGCCGCGCTTTCGATTTGTGTCTATGCCCAGAAACCGCCCGCGGGCGGCCCTCCCGGCCCGATGCACGGACCGGGACAGGGAGAGAGAGGCGGAATGCGGAGAGGGATGTTCGGCAATCCCGAACTCGAGAAGCAGCTCAATCTTTCGGCGGCCCAAAAGACGAAGCTCCAAGCGATCAACGAGAAGTACCGCGCGAAGATCATGGCGCTGTTCGGGCGCCCAGGGGGCGGCCCCGCGCATCCTGGCCAAGGAGCCAACGGCCAGCCCCGCCCGCGGATGCAGATGGACCCTGCGAAGAGGAAGCAGTTCGAGGCGCTTCGCGCGTCGCAAATGAAGGAGGCGAATGCCGTCCTGAACGCAAAGCAGCAGGCCATCCTCAAGAAGTGGATCGCCGCTCACCCGCCGCGCTTCGGCGGACGCCCGGGCGGCCCGGGTGGTCCCGGTGGCCCGGGAAGGCCCGGCGGGCCTGGCGGCCCGGCCGGCGGCCATAGCGGTCACTAGAATCGCGAATGTGCATCTGAGCGCCCTCGAGAAGAGCCCCACTCGATAAAGCGCGACCCTCTGGTTCCGATTTTTCTTCCTCCCTAAGTGGGTGCCTATAGAGGGAGGAAGAAAAAACCCCCAGGGATGCGGCTTTGGCCCAACCGGAATAGAATGGTGTCGGTACGCTGTGGCAATGCGCTCCTTCGGCGTCGTCGTATGTTTCGCGCTTTGCGTAGCCTTCGCAAGCGCGGCGGTCGGCCAGCATCGGCATCCCTGGAGCGCCGGATTGGCTTGGACGCTCGCCGCCTGCATGGTGGCAATCGGCGAGGGGCTGGCGCCTCCGGCCGGACGCCCGGTCCGAGTCGCGATCGTGGCGGCCGCGACGCTCGCGATTGGGATCCCGGCCGGGCTGCTGATTCGGCCTCTTCAGAAGAACGTCATCGACCCACGCGCCATCTCGTGCATCGATGCCGCGCACGCGCTCGGGGTCGAGATCTTGACCTACGCCGCCGACCACGACGACCGGCTCCCGCTAACGACGAACTGGCGCACCGCGGCGGAGATTCCTCTTAACCCATCTCTAAAGTGCCCGGATGCCGCTTCGCCTTGGACCTATGCGCTGAACAAGCGCATCGGAGGACACAAGGTGGTGGGCCTTGACCCGTCGGCATCTTTGATCTTCGAAGCATCCGCGTTCGGTCCTGACGCGGCGGGCGGACCGGCTTGGTTCGCAACCCGCCACGCCGGCCGGGGAACGGTATTGAGCGTGGCCGGCAACGCAGGACTGAAGCGGCCCGAGGAGGTCCGATGGAACCCGTAGAAAGTCAGAAACCGCCCGTGGAAATGGACATCCTCCGCTGGATCCTGGCGGGGGTCGCCGTGGTGCTCCCGGCGTTCATTGCCTTTATTGCCCTGGCGAAGCCACCTGGACGCGCGCTCGAGGCGCGGATCGCGGTGTTCGCCTTCCTGGCGGTCGTCTGCGCGGTGGCGTCGGCGTTGCGCCTCGATCCACAACGGCGGCTCGCGGGCGGCAGCGTTCTCGCCCTGGTCATGTCTCTTTCGCTCTTTGCGGCCGGGGCCTTGCATCCTTGGCTCTACACTCCCAGCCGTCCGCGAAGCTCTTCGATCCTGTGTCTCAGCAACGTAAAGCAGATCGATCTCGGCATTGTCATGTATGCGGGCGACTTCGACGACAAGTGGCCCCTTCACGACGAATGGATGACCGATATCCAGCCTTACTTGAAGAGGCAGTACGCTTGCCCTTTCGCGACCAGTCCGTACAGCTACGCGCTGAATTCGAACCTACCCGGACTCAGCGCCACGAAATTCGCGAAGCCGGCCGATACGGTTCAGGTGTTCGAGGCGGACGCCTACCAACCGAACGCGGAAGGCACGGGCGCGTGGTTCGATCCCAGGCATAATGGACGCGGCAACGTGGCTTTCGTCGACGGCCACGCAAAGAGCAGCACGTCCACCGGCTTGAACTGGCTCCCCTGAACCTGCTTTCCCTTCCGGAGGAGACGCAGGGCTAAAATCTATCGATGTCCGAATTGCGCTACCACCCATTTCTCGACCAATGGGTGATCACCGCGACCCAGCGACAAGATCGAACCTTCCTTCCTCCGGACGATTATTGCCCCCTCTGCCCCACCAAGCCGGGCGGATTTCCGACCGAGGTTCCGTACCCCGATTACGACATCGTCGTCTTCGAGAACAAGTTCCCTTCTCTGCGCCGCGAACCGCCGGCTTCCGCGGTCGAAGGAACGGACTTGCTGCCTGTGCGGCCGAGCCACGGCGTCTGCGAGGTCGTCAGCTATTCGGATCAGCACGACGCCACCTTCGCCACGATGCCCTACTCGCAGATCCGCAAGTTGACGCGGGTCTGGAGGGATCGCTACATGAGCTTGGGCGCGCTCGACTTCGTGGAGTACGTCTTCATCTTCGAGAACAAGGGCAAGGAGATCGGGGTGACCCTCAGCCATCCGCACGGACAGATCTACGCCTATCCCTTCATCCCTCCGACGCTCAAGATCGAACTGGCGAGCGAGAAGCGGCATCTCGACCGAACGGGCCGCCTGCTGATGGAAGATTGGCTGGCTTTCGAATCCTCCGCCGGGGAAATGGAGAAGGGGGACCGAATCGTGTGGCAGAACGGGAGCTTTGTGGCGATCGTGCCGTTCTTCGCGCGGTACCCGTACGAGGTGTACGTCACGAGCAAGCGGCACATCCGGTCGATCGCCGTTATGACCCCGGAGGAGATGGACGACCTGGCCGAGATCCTGCTCGTCGTGACCCGCAAATACGATCTTCTCTTCGGCTTCTCGCTTCCCTACATGATGGTGATGCACCAGGAGCCGGCCGTCCCCGGTTACGACTTCAACTGGTTTCATGTCGAGTTCTATCCGCCCTATCGCACGGCGAAGAAGCTGAAGTATCTGGCGGGCAGCGAGGCCGGCGCGGCCGCCTTCATCAACGACACCCTGCCCGAGGAAACCGCAAAGACGCTTCGCAACCTCGAGACGGGCGGCGTGCGGCGCTAGAGATAACGAAGAGGGTTTACCGGCTTGCCGTTGACCCGCACCTCGAAATGAAGGTGAGGACCGGTTGATAGCCCGGTCGAGCCGACGTTGGCGATGTACTGCCCACGCCTGACCTTCTCGCCGTCCGACACGACAATGCGAGAGCAGTGCGCATACACGGTCGAGAGGCCTCCGCCGTGATCGATGATGACGACGTTGCCGTACCCGCGCATGTAGCTCGAATGAATCACAACGCCGGCCGCCGCGGCATGAATCGGGGTGCCGACCGCCGCGCCAAAGTCGACCCCGGTATGCATCCGCATGATGTGCAGAATCGGATGGAAGCGCATACCAAAGCCGCTCGTCAGCCTCCCGTTCACCGGCCGTAAGAGTGGCCCGCCGGCGTACGGAACGTAAGGCGCCGGCTTCTCACCGGGCTTCGTGGGCCGACGCCGGCTCGCCTCATACACTCGGATCTCGTCGGTGATCGAGCGCTCGTCCTCTTCGAACTGGTCGAGCATTTCCTGCAACTCGCCCTGTTTGGCCTGCAAAGCATGGAGATACTCGCCCTTCTGCTTCTTTGCCCCCGCCAGCGACTCCTGTTGCTCCTTTTGGGAATCGAGGAGCACGGCCACACGCCGGACCAGCGCATCGGCTTCGGACTTCTTGGCTTTCACCTGGTCGCGAAGGCTGAGATAGTTGAGGAAGACCTTCTTGTCCTCGGCCGCGATCCGCTGCATCACGAACTGGCGAGAGGCGATCTCGCTCATGTCAGTCGTCCCGACGAGCGCGGTCAGCACGCTCGAATCGCCTTGCATGTAGATCCGCCTGATCCGCTTGCGAACCTGCTGTTTGCTGTCGGCAAGCTTCTTGGTCGCGTCCGCGAGTTCGAGGCCCACGACATGCTGGCGGCTCCTGCTGTCGTCGAGGCGCTGCCCGGTGTCCGCAAGCTTGTCCTCGATATCCGATAGCTGGGAATCGACCCGATTGATATCGGCAAGAACCACCTTCGCCGCGCGTTTGGTCGTCTTCAGCTCCGCCCTGAGAGCGGCTTTCTTCTTGTGCAGGCGAGCCAGGTCGCCGCGAAGCTCGCTCACGCTCTTCTTCGGGTGATGGCTATGGCCGTGATGCCTCCTCGATTGGGCCGTGGCGGATGCAGCGATCACGAGCACCGCCATCACTACCAGGGCGATTCGATTAGCCTCTCGCCAGGACAGGACGAGTCTCATCGGTACTTGAGAGGCGCTCGGATCGCCAGGGTCGAGCATAGAATTCCGTAGAGTGCGCCCGCGCCGGCGAGAAAGCCGAGAACGGGCAGATAGGGGAACGCCGCCGGCTGGTTCTGAGGCAGGCTCGCGATGGGACTGATCGCCGTCTCGAAGCCCTGGTAGGCACCAAAAACCAGCCCGGATGCGATCACCGCGCCAATCACGCCCTGGAGCATGCCCTCGATCAGGAACGGGACGTAGACGGTCGGCCGAGAAGCGCCCACAAGCTGCATAATCCGGATCTCGACCCGGCGCGAAAGGACCGTGAGACGAATCGCGTTGTAGATGAGGATGCCCGCGATCGCAAGCAGAACGCCTCCCACCGAGATTCCCACGAGACGGAGCCTGGCCAGGAGTCCGTCCACCATGTTCTGCTCCTGCCGCATGTAGAGGACCCCGTTCTCGGGCGCCACCATGGGAATCGCTTTGATCGACGCCACGACCGCGTCCGACTTCTTCAGGTCGCTCAGAATGACGCGAAAACCCTCGGGAAGCGGATTATCGATTCCCTCGGTCAGGGCGGTCGGATGGTCCGCCTTCCATTTCAGCCAGGCCTTGTCTTTGGGAATCCAGGCGACGCTCGCCACACCCGGAATCGATCGAATTTGGCTCGCGACCTGCTGTACATCCTTCTGGGTCGCCTCATCTCTCAGATAGACAAGCATCCGAAATTTGCCGGGGATCGTCTTCGCATAGCTATCGATCCGATAGTACGCATAGCTGAGGCCGCCAAGGAGAAAGAGGGAGACCGCGACCGTCGTCACGGCCGCCACCGTCATCATGCGGTTTCGCGAGAACGCCTTGAGTGCCTCGCTGATGACGAATTCGATCCTATTGAACACCGGCGTGCTCCTCCCTTGGCGGCGCTCCGACACTTCCTGAATCGCTCTCCTCGATCAAGGCAACCGCGGTCGCGGCGGGAGGGGCCGACTGCTTGCGATCGCTGACGATCAAGCCCTGATCGAGCGTGACGATCCTCTCCTCCATCCGATTCACGACCAGCATGTCGTGGCTGGCCACGACCACCGTCGTGCCGTTGCGGTTCAGTTCCTTGAGCAGCTCCATGATCTCCCAGGAGTGTTCGGGATCGAGGTTGCCGGTCGGCTCGTCGGCGATCAACAGCGGTGGATCGTTGACAAGCGCGCGGCCGATCGCCACCCGCTGCTGCTCACCCCCGCTCAGCTCGTGGGGGAACGCGTCGGCCCGCAGTCCCATGTGCACCCGGTCGAGGATCTCGGGGACCCGATGCCGGACTTCTCGCTTCGAGTGGCCGACCGCACGCATGGCGTAGGCGATGTTCTCGTAAACCCGCTTTCTCGGCAGCAGGGCGAAGTCTTGCGGGACGATCCCCATCTGCCGGCGGATTCCGGGAATGTGCCTCGTCGCGATCCTGCCGATCTCGCGCCCGTTCAGGACGACCCGTCCTTGGGTCGGCCGAACCTCGCGGGTGATCAGCTTGAGCATCGTGGACTTCCCTGCCCCGGAAGGGCCGGTCAGGAACACGAACTCGCCCGGCTCGATGCGGAGAAAGACCTTGCGAAGGCCGAATACAACGTCGCTGAACTTCACTTCGACGCTTTCGAAGGACAGATGGGGAATGGAGTTGAATTCGCTTGCAGTCGACAACGATGCGCCCTCGATGGAGAATCCTACCCACAAGACGGGTCAGGCTCCGCGCGAGCCCCGCCTTTCGGCGGATGTGGAAAAGTCGCTTCGACCCCGTAGGGTCTCGAATATGCTACAAAGAGCCCGGATGAGCGCGAATCGATTTCAGCGCACGCGCGAAGATCACAGCCGCGAGAGGGCGGAAGACTACGTCGAGATGATCGATTCGCTCATTCGCGAGACGGGCGAGGCGCGCGCGGTCGACCTTGCCGAACGCCTGGGGGTCAGTCACGTAACGGTGTCGAAGGCGATCCAGCGGCTGCAGCGGGATGGCCTCGTGACGGCTCTCCCGTATCGAAGCATCTTTCTAACGGAGCGGGGCGCCGATATCGCCGCCGCCTCCCAGCGCCGGCACCAGCTCGTGCTTGGGTTCCTGCGTGCCCTCGGGGTCAGCGAAGATGTGGCGAATGTCGATGCCGAAGGGATCGAGCATCACGTTTCGGGAGAGACGCTGGCCGCGATGAGGCGATTCCTCGACTCACGCTAGCCTTCCGGCTCCGCAGACCGGAGATGAAACGGCGTTCGGCGTTCGGCGTCTTGGGACGGAGTTTCAGATCAGGAAGTCATTGCTTTGCATTGGGTCGCCGTCGATCATTAGGAGAAACGCCAGCGGCAACCGCTCGAACCCCGCTCTGGGTCGTCACTCGCAACCTCGCACAAGGGGGTTGTAAGCCGTCTTTCCCAAACCAAAGCATCTCCAGCGTCTGCACCAGAGGCTGTCATTCGAGATTTGAGATTTGAGATTTGAAAGGAGAGGACGTAGGAGCGGGCGGGCGCGGATCACGATGCTAATCCCGGCGGTGAAGGGCCAAGGGGCAAGAAAGTCGAAAACGTGCTTCGCAGCCTCGCGTGCAGACGCTGGAGATGCGATCCGTCACTCGTTCCTGGGTTTGGGGAAAGACGGCTTACCACCCCC
>DATJYD010000813.1:0-4595 GCA_035499755.1 Fimbriimonadaceae bacterium | reverse complement strand
CGCTTCTCACCATCGTCGCGACTTCCCGGATTCCACTTGCCGTTCCTGGGGAGCAGGTCATTCCGGTCGGCCCCCTGGAAAGCGCCGACGAAGCGGCAGCGATGTTCCTGGATCGAGCCTCGCTGATCGCGCATCTGCCGGATTCGGGCTCAGACGCCGACGTTCTCGTTGCTCATAGGATCGCGAAGGATCTCGACGGCATTCCATTGGCAATCGAGATTGCTGCCGCGCAAGCCGGCGTTCTTTCTCTTCCCGAGATAGAGTTGAAGTTGGAAGATCGCCTTTCCTTTCTCGAAACCAGGGTCGAGGGTTTGGGGTCGCGTCACGAGTGCCTTGGAAGCGTCCTCGATTGGAGCATCGAGTCGCTTTCCGAAGAAGCTCGCAAGGTGCTCGGGATGCTGTCACTGTTCTATGGCACCTTCACCCTCGAATCCGCGGCTGCCGTGTGGGGGAAACCCGTCGTTCGAGAGATCGAAAGCTTGCGCCGGCGGGCCCTGATCATCGATTCGCCCGGTGTCGAACTGCGGAGATTCAGGATGTTGGAGCCCGTCCGCGAGGCAGCCCGGCAACGGCTCGATCCGGCCGCCGCCAGCCGGTACCGAGCCGCCCTCAGAACGTATCTGGTGGACTTTTCCGACCGTTACCAGCCGCAGCTGAGGTCGAGCGAGACTGCGGCAAGGGCAGTTCTGGTTCTCGCCGAGGAAGTTGAGAACTACCGCAACGTCTTGGCCTCGGCTCTCGAGGAGGACCCCGAGCTGGGTCTCGAACTCGCGATGCGGTACGCGACGATCGGAGCCCAGCAGGGCCATATCCTCGGCGCCCGCCGGTGGCTCGAAACGTATTTGCTGGGCCGCGAATGGCCCCCAAGCCGGCTCTTGGCGGCTGGTTTCTTCGAGTTGGCCATTGCGGTCGGTTTCTACGGTCAGGACGATCTGGAGATCGAGTATCTGCATAAGGCTCATGGGATGGCCGAGGAGTCGGGAGCGGTGTCCCTCCAAGTGGTCGCGGGGACCAACCTGGCCCTCAACTACCTTTGGACCAACCGCTTCACTCCGGCCAGGGCGATGGCCGAAAGGACGATGGCGAACTTGTCCCCCCAATCGCCGCACCGGTTAGCCTGCGAACTCGTAGTCGCGCGGGTTCGCGGACTGCTTGGGGAACTTGACTGGGCTAGGAATCGAGTTCAGGAGATCTGGGACGGGCAGCTCCGGGCGAGCGGAGACTGGTGGATCGTGTCGGATGCCTGGTGCGCGGTCGCCCAGCTAGCTCTCGAGGCCGAAGACTATGAAGTCGCGCTCGCGGCAGCCCGAGAGGGTCTTGGCACCCTGGAAAAAGGAGGTCACGACTCCCTCGCGTCCAACTTGCTCAGCTTTCTAACGAGGATCTGTCTCGCGGCGGGCAGAACCGACGAGGTCTGGGAACTCGTGAGCCGGATGAACGCGCTTGGGGTCAATCGCGGAGTTGCCGCAGGATCCCTCTTTGGGCGGTTCTACACAGGGCTCCTTCTCTCCAACGGCGATCTCCTGGCTGAAGCCGCGCAGCATGCCATCGAACTGACTCAGTGGATCATCGCCGTGCGCGCTATCGACGCGGTAGCCCTCATGACTCCGGAACTGGAAGTGGCCCAGGCTCTGGCCGAGGCCTCGAATGAGATTCTCGCCGATCACGGCATCGAGCTTTCGACCGGCGAAGCTCGGCGTCGCTCGGCCGCGTTGGCGGATCGTGGAATCACCCCGGCCCCGGCACAGGCATCGAGCGGAGACCGTTCGCGGCGATGGATGAAAATGATGGACGACGTCCTGGCGCGGGCGTGGTGGAGCGGAGAAGCCGCCAATTCATGAGAAAGAGCCGGGTCGAAGACAGCCGGCTCTTTCTCTCAGGCAGATCCGAAAGGCTCAGTTGATGCGGACGAGCGTCATCTTCATGGAGACGAAGACCGGGGCGTTCGGGATCGGATAGTTGGTTACGGAGCCCTCCAACTTGACGAGCGAGGCGTCCTTCACATTGACCCAGTAGGTGCCGTCCGCCGACATCGGGTTGTCTCCGGAGGTCTCTTTCATCGAGCCCTTGATCCGGAATGTGTCCTGCCCGTTGATCGTCTCGCGCCCGGCGATCGTGTAAGTTCCGCTGGCGTCCACGGCTCCCTTTTCGTTCTTTTTGACGGTGACCGTCCAGCTGTCGCCGACCTTGACCGGCTTGTCTGGGAAGTGCAGGGTCTGGATGTTCGCCTTTCGCACACCGTCGGGATCTTCAGGATCGGAAGAGACGCTCAGAACGTCGTTCGCCTTCGAATAGAGTGTCGAGTTCCTTTCGTCAGGTTGCTGCAAATCGCTGCCACCCATGTTGACCAGCGTGTCGGTCATCGAAGACTCCACTGTGAAGTCTCCGTTGTCGGCGACCTTGGTGACCTTGTCGGTGATCGTCGCCGTGACGGTCGCGTCCTGTCCCGAGAAGTCCATCTGAGCGCTCAGCTTGTACTTCGCCGTGTCGCCCAACTTCGGAGCGCGCTTGAGAACGACTCCGTCCTGCAGAGCCAGGGCAGTTAAAGAAAGTGCGGCTACAGCCGAAAGACCGATGATTCTCAATCCATTACGCATAGGGCTCGTCCCTCCCAACCCCGCCTGGGGTCATCGGAAACCTATACCATTCCCGCCCGGGTTGGGTTGGGCGTGTAGGTCTATTGGTCATCCGGGAGGAGCAACCGCGGGTCGCGTTGTCGGCTGGACGACTCTCACGGAAGTCATAATCCTCGAAATGGGAATCATGATCGGGCCGGTCCCGAAAGGCAAGCGTCCGATCAAGAAGGAGACCTTGCGCCGCATCGCCGGCACGTTCGGGCCCTATCTTCCGCAGGTGACCCTCACCGCGGTAGCCGTGATCGCTTCGGCCGGTCTCGGGCTGCTTTCGCCCTTCTTCCTCCAGATCATCATCAACCGAGGGCTGCTCGCCCGGGACATGTCGGTCATCGCCGACTACTCGCTTTACACTCTCGCCGCGACGATCGCGGCCACCGGTCTCTCGATCGGCTACGCCTTTCTCAGCACGGTCGTCGGGCAGCGGATCATGCGAGATCTGCGCAACCAGCTCTACGACCATCTCCAGGGAATGTCCCTGAAGTTCTTCACGAACACGCGAACCGGAGAGATCCAGTCGCGGCTGGTTAGCGACGTCGGAGGAATTCAGTCGGTCGTCAGCGACACGGCCGCCAACATGCTCTCGAACGTGACGGTGGTCATTTCGACTCTGGTGGCGATGACCTACATGGACTGGCGGCTGACGCTCCTATCGGTGGGGATTCTGCCGATCTTCGCCCTCATCGGGGCCAAGGTCGGGGGAGCGGCGCGCAACATACGGACGGAGGTGCAGACCCAGCTCGCAGGAATGAACGCGACCATGCAGGAGACCCTGTCGGTATCGGGCGTCCTCCTCACCAAGACGAGTGGCCGCCGCCGAATGGCCCTTGCCCACTTCGAGAAGGAGAACGAGACGCTGACCCGTTCCCAGATACGCATGGCGATGGTCATGCGCTACTTCTTCAACCTGATATTCCTGACGTTCTCGATCACTCCGGTTCTCGTCTACTGGCTTGCCGGCTACATGATCGTCGAGCAGGGCGACCATCATCTGAGCCTGGGGACGATCGTCGCGTTCACGGCGCTCCAGTCTCGGTTGTTCTTCCCGCTGACCAACCTGATGAGTTCCGGCGTCGAGATCATGAGCGCGCTCGCCCTCTTCGACCGGATCTTCGAGTATCTCGATCTTCAGCAGGATATCGTCGATTCGCCACAGGCCGTCGAGTTGACTCCAAGGCAAGTCAAAGGGGCCGTCGCGTTCGAAAATGCGGTCTTTCGCTATGGCGACGGCGAAGGGCCGCCGACGCTCGACCAGATCTCGTTTGAGGCAAGCCCTGGCAGCCTCGTCGCCCTTGTCGGGCACTCGGGCGCGGGCAAGACGACCCTGACCTATCTGATCCCGCGGTTGTACGACGTCGAGTTGGGCAAGGTGACGATCGACGGGCACGACGTTCGCGACATCAAACAGGATTCGCTGGCCAACCTGATTGGCGTCGTCACCCAGGAGACCTACCTTGTCCACGACACGGTCCGGCAGAACCTGCTTTACGGAAAGCCGGACGCATCCGAGGCGGAAATCGTGGCCGCCGCCAAGGCCGCGGCGATCCACGATCACATATCCGGCCTGCCAGATGGCTACGAGACGGTCGTCGGCGAACGTGGCTATAAGCTCTCCGGAGGTGAGAAGCAGAGGGTCGCGATTGCCCGCGCGATTCTGAAGAACCCGCGAATCCTGATCTTGGACGAGGCGACGTCCGCGTTGGACACCCAGTCGGAGCGGCTGATCCAAGGGGCTCTTTCGAAGCTGATGAAGGGCCGGACGACTTTTGCGATCGCCCACCGTCTCTCCACGATCCTCGCCGCCGACCTCATCCTGGTTCTTCAGGAGGGCCGGATCGTCGAGCGCGGTACTCACGATGAGCTGATGGCGAAGGACGGGGTCTATGCCGCCCTTTACGATGCCCAGTTCAAGGATGAGGGCGCCGGGGACGAACGGGCGCAGCTCGCCGAGAGCCGCGATGG
>DATJYD010000812.1:0-10708 GCA_035499755.1 Fimbriimonadaceae bacterium | reverse complement strand
GGATTTATCCGGCTCCGGAAACGAGTAGTTACCACCCAGCGCCGCCGGAAGCCGGTTTATCCGGCTCCGGAAACGAGCAGGTTCCACCCGGCCCGGGAACCCCCACCAAATCCCGGCCCCTCATCTAACCGCCGGTCCACTTTCCCGCCGGCAGCCAGGACCTCTTGCCTACGATGGCGGCTAGAATCTCACTTGCAGTGGAGCAAGCCGTCAGCGTGTCGCCGCCAAAGGGTCGCGACGAAGCGTTCGATATCGCCAAGGGCCTGGGTATCGTCGCCGTCGTCGCCCTCCACCTCAGCAGCCGCTCCGCTTCCCTGTTCCATAAGAAGTTCGACCCCGCCTGGTGGACGCTGCACTGGATCAATCTCTTCCTCAATTTCTGCGTCCCCCTCTTCCTCCTGATCTCCGCCATCCTCCTCGCCCGTAGCGCCGTTCGTTCCGAGAAGACGAACTGGGCCAGGTTCGCTTGGCGCCGCACCCGGTCGGTTATCGTTCCGTTGATCGTCTGGTCGGCGATCTTCTGGGTCTTGAGGGCTTTCATTCGCCACGACTCAGCCGTCATGGAGCCCGGTTTCTGGACTCACGTCGGGAGCCGTCTCCGGGACCTCGCCTTCGGCAAGGCCGAGTTCCATCTCTACTTCCTCTCCATCCTTGCCCAGTTCTGCCTGGTCCTTCCCTTCCTCGTCCTCCTCTTTCGCCGAGTCCGGAGCGGTTTCTGGCCGGCGCTCATCCTGGCCCTCTCCACCCAGTCCGCCGCTTTCGCGCTTCAGAAGGTGGTCCGGTTCCAATGGCCGGGCTCGACCGTCTTCTGGTATCTCTCGATTCTCGTCCCCGGGGTCTGGCTCGGCATGAACTGGAAGGCATGGCCGACGATCCGCCGCCGGACCTGGATAGTGTGGGGCGCGCTCGCCATCGCGGGTTTCGTCTTATTCGGTTACGGCTCCGCCCGCGACCTCCAGGGCCTGACCTCCAACGGAACCCTCACCAACGCCGCCGGCTCCGCTTACGCCCTGGGCGCCTCCTTCCTCATCATTGGCCTCCTCACCGCCCTCGAGCCCGGCCCTCGGCCCCAAGATTCTTCCCCCCTCTATAGGCACCCACTTTGGGGGGAAGAACTTCTCGCCCGGCGAATGCTCAAGCGCATGGGCGAGCTGTCCATCCAGATCTATCTGATGCACCCCATTCTCATGCAGTGGCTTAGCACGTCGTGGCGTGTCAAAGCCCTCCGCATCCTCCCCGTCCCCAGCCTCTGGCTCTTTCTGATAACCCTCTTCGGGACCTACGGCATCGCTCTCCTTCTCGACCGCCTCCCCTACGTGAACCAGATCCTCTTCGGCAAGGAGCGCTGAAAGCCTCAACGCCCATCAGCCGTCAGCCTCCCGGGTATCCTCAGAACCGCTCGGCCCTGCTTCGGGGCCCCTCCTAACCATGAGAATCCTCGTCCCCGTGAAGCGGGTCGTCGACCCATACGCCAAGGTGCGCCCCCTGCCGGATGGCTCCGGCATCGATACCGGCAGCCTCAAATTCGAGATCAATCCCTTCGACGAGATCGCCGTCGAGGAAGCCGTCCGCCTCCGTGAAAAGGGCGCGGCGACCGAGATAACCGCGATCTCCATCGGGACCGCGCAAGTCGAGGAGCAGCTTCGGAAGGCCCTTGCCATGGGCGCCGACAAGGCCATCCTCGTCGAATCCGACGCCGCTTGGGACTCGCCCGCCATCGCCGAAGAACTCGCCAACGTCGCCCGTGAGCTTAAACCGGACTTGATCATCATGGGCAAGCAGGCCACCGACGACGACAATAACCAGGCCGGTCAGATGCTCGCCGCCAAGCTGGACTGGCCCCAGGCCACCTTCGCCTCCAAGGTAGAGCCGGTCAATGGCAAACTCCACGTCACCCGCGAAACCGACTCGGGTGAGGAGACCCTCGAACTGCCCTTGCCTGCGATCGTCACCACCGACCTCCGCCTCAACGAGCCCCGCTACATCGCCCTTCCCGGAATCATCCGCGCTCGCACCAAACCGCTCGAGAAGCGCCCGGCGTCGCATAGTCCCTCGCCGAAAACCAGGACGCTCCGCGTCGAACCGCCGCCCAGCCGCGGTGCCGGAAAGAAGGTCGCCAATGTCGACGAGCTTGTCGCCGGCCTCAAAGAGCGGGGAGTGATCTGATGGCGAGGCTCCTTCTCATCGCCTTCCAGCCTCACGAAGGGCTTCAGGGCGCCGGGTTCGCCCAGTCCTTCGGGATGCCGTTCGACGTTCTCAATCTGACCGGAGAAGCACCGAACGACGCCGGTGCGGAACGCGTTCTCAGCGCAAACCTGGCCGAACTGCCTCCCGCCGACGGTCTCGCCAAAGGTCTTTTGGCTTTTGCCGGCGGCTACTCCCATGTCGCGGCGATCTCCTCGATGCTGAGCAAGGACGTTATGGCGCGCCTCGCCGGCCTCATGGACGCGGCCATGGTCACCGACGTGATCGAGGCCGATTCCCCTACCGTGTTCAAACGCCCGATCGTGGCGGGAACCGTGATCGCCACGGTCGAGGTGCTCGCGGAGCCGGTCTTGCTGACGGTCCGGCCCTCCGGCTTCGCCAAGCCCAAAGTAGGCGGATCGTCGATCGTCGAATCGGTCTTGATCGAAACCGCTTCCATGGCCAAGCGCGTCAGCGTCGTCGCCCGCGCCGGCACGCGGCCCGACCTCACCCGAGCCCGGGTTGTGGTCAGCGGCGGCCGGCCGCTTAAGGACGCCGAGACCTTCGAGAGCGTGATCGGCGGCCTCGCCGATCAACTCGGCGGGGCGGTCGGCGCGACCCGCGCGGCGGTCGATAACGGCATCGTCCCGAACGAACTGCAAGTCGGGCAGACCGGCAAGATCGTCGCCCCGGATCTCTACATCGCGGCCGGCATCTCCGGCTCGACCCAGCACATGGCCGGCATCAAGGACAGCAAGGTCATCGTCGCCATCAACAAAGACCCCGACGCCCCGATCTTCGAAGGCGCCGACTTCGGCCTCGTCGCCGACCTCTTCGACGCAATCCCGGAGCTTCGGGCCAAACTGGGAACAGGGGAGTGACGGAGTAGGGGAGTATTGGAGTAGCGGCCCCAACTCCATTACTCCACCACTCCACCACTCCATCACTCCACCACTCCATCACTCCATCACTCCATCACTCCATCACTCCATCACTCCATCACTCCATCACTCCACCACTCCATCACTCCATCACTCCACCACTCCACCACTCCATCACTCCATCACTCCACCACTCCATCACTCCATCACTCCACCACTCCACCACTCCACCACTCCATCACTCCAAACTGAAAGATGCCTGAATTGCCTGAAGTCGAAACTGTCTGCCGGATCATGCGGAGAGTTCTCCAGGGCCGGCGGATCGCCGAGGTCGAAGTCGTTCCCGACGATATCGTGATGGGCTCGACGCCCCCTGAGGCGTTCGTCGAAGCCATGAAGGGCGCGGCCGTCACCGGGATCGGCCGCAAGGGCAAGTATTGGTGGATCGAGCTGGACCGAACGCCGTGGGTCTTCGGCCACCTCGGCATGGCGGGCTGGATTCGGGAACTAGGCGCTCCCACGACCCGCCTTCGCGAACATGGCAACGCGCCGCTCGACGATAAGGAGGGCCGCCCGCGCTTCCTCAAACTCATGATCACCGCCGAGGACGGCCGGCGGATCGCCTTCACCGACCAGCGCCGCCTCGCCCGGCTCTGGCTCGGGGACGATCCGAAGAGCGACTCCCGGATCAAGGAGCTTGGCTTCGACTGCTACGACGAACTGCCGAGCGCCAAGGATCTTCGAACCTATCTGATGAAGCGAAAGGCCCCGATCAAGGCCATCCTCCTCGACCAGTCCCTTTTCGCCGGCATCGGCAATTGGATCGCCGACGAGACCCTCTGGCACGCTCGCATCTCTCCGAAGCGGTCGGCCGACTCCCTGTCGCCCAAAGAGGTCGAACGGCTGAGGAGCGCCATCGAGATGGTGATGCACGTGGCCGTCGAAGCCGGAGCGGATTCGTCGAAATACCCCGAGGACTGGCTTTTCACCTCTCGCTGGGGCGGGAAGAAGGGGCGCACCGACATCGGAGGCAAGAAGATCATCCGCGAAACCGTCGGCGGCCGCACGACTGCGTGGGTGCCAAGCGTTCAGAAGTGACGTGGCTTCGCGAATATTGGAGACCCTGACGGTCCCTCAATGCGAGAATCTGCCATCAATTCACGCAAACTACCGGTTGATCGTCAGCCGTGAGTCTTCCCGCACCGTCAGGACCGCGCCGTCCTTGGCCTTCAGCGAAGCGAGCCAGAAGGTGTCGTGCTTGACGAAGTAGCCCTTGAAGGCGATCCCCAGGTCCGCCGGCTTCACATACGACCCGTGAGCCTCCCGGTAGACGCGCTCCTTGTAGTACAGATCCATGAGGACGCAGCGCTCCTTCCAGTAGGGGTCGGGGGCGACCGGGCGCGGCGTCTTCTGGAATTCAAGAAAGCCCCAGGTCTCGGGCCGGTGCATGTTGATCGCCCACTGCGGCGACCAGACCCAGTTGTGCTCGGGCCGGTTCGGGATCTTCTCGTACTTGCCGTCCAAGACCTCGAGATCCCATTCCACCCGTGAGAAGTTGATGCGCCAGCGGTCGCCGTCGCGGGGAGGCACCGGGCGCAATGAGAGCATCTTGATCGACGACCAGGGAATCGCGATCGTCGCGGACCAGCCCTTGGCGGGATGGTCGGGATCGTTCAGCTTGCCGTCCAGCTTCACGGCCGTCTTCAGGCCGGCGATGTCGAACTCGTTCACGGCCGGCCCTCCATCCCGGTATGCCTTCGGGAGGAGGAGATCCCAGACGGTGTTGAGGGCGTTCATCTCCAACTCGACGTACTGCTGGTTGTCGCCGTCGGGATCGAGAAAGACCTCGAAGTCGTTGTCGCGGAAGATGACGGAGTCGCGCTGGGTAAGGGTCGCCCACAGCTTCGGCTCCTCCAGCTTCGCCCCGATGTAAAGGAACTTGCGGTCCCAGAGCATCTTGACCCGCGTCTTCAGCCACGGCTGCGGCTTGTGGCCTGGTCCTTCGATGTCCAGGAACTCCTCGCTCCAAGGCGCGACGCGCCAACTCGGGGCATCCAAGTTGCCGTTCATCGCCGGGGCACGGGCGACGAAGTGGCAGGCGTAGCGGCGAGGCTGGGGCGGCGTGAAGGGTAAAGCGCTGACAGCGGGGTCTTGCATAAGGAGCACGGCGGCGGCAAGGATTGCGGACACCTCTGGATTGTAGACCTGATTGGGGCGTTGGGGCGCTAATCGGATCATGGCGGCAGAGCCCCGACCGGGTGGAGGACGAGGTCGGTCCAGAGCAGGAGACCATGACCCGCTCTTCGCCGCTACCCTCCCGTCGGCTTACCCGCCTGGTCGATGATCGCCTCGCACCTCTGCAATGCGTTGCCTATGTCATTGCGCATCTCTCCCTTGGCTCTGGGCAGAGCAGCGGCCAGCACCGGTCGAACGAGGTTCGCCCACTTGAGGGGTGAGTCGTGCCACTCGACGCCCACCAGAAGATCAGCAACGAGAGGGTTGCCCGGGTCCAAAGCGAGTGCCCCATCCCAAAACGAGAGGGCGTCAAGGCCGTCGGCGTGGCCGTTGTAGGAAGCCCCCAGGGCTATCCACGCCAGGAGCTCTGCACTCGCTGACGAGTGCTGCACCGTTTTCAGATATTCGGTGGCGACGCGGGGGGCGTACCGCCTCAGGGAGTCCTCGCAATACTCCTGTTCGCCGGAAAGCACGTTGCCGAGGTGGGCAGACGCGAGGCAAGTGTAGAGGTTAGCCTCCACCATTGCGTTCCTGCCGGCAAAGGGCACGATCGAATCGAAGGCCTGCCCCCAGCGTCCAGCGGCGACTAGAACTCGGCAACGCACGAGCGCCACGTCGACTTTGTCGGGATACGCCCGGTATAGGGCTTCGCTTGCGAGTAGCGCGGCCCGGAGATCTCCCGCAACCAGTAGCTTCGAGATGGTCTGGGGCCGAATCTCCCGACCTTGAAACATGACGATATGCTCGGGCTCGCCGATCTCAGGAGGCTCGTTGAGGTTCTTGAGCATGCCGATGGTGTCGCTCCCGTGGCCGGACCTGATCGCCCCCTGCTGTCGCTTGACGGCATCACTTCCGACCCTATGAACCTTCCTCTGTTTGAGCGCATGGGTCACCTCAGATCGCCAAGTCCTGACGGCAGCCTGTGTGCGCTTTTGCGCCGCAAGCTTGGCAATCCACCCGGCCGGCGGGCTCTGAGCTTGGGCGAGAGCGACGACGGTAAAGACCAGAACGAATGTCTTCTTCATTGCATGTACTCCTATGGACCCGGCAGCTGACGCCAGTGCCAGCCGAAGTGGTGGTCGGACTCGGTGTCCTCGCCCGAGCTCGGTGGAAACAGGGGGACGTCGCGGCTTGTGGCTATCGGCGAAGTGTAGGTCGAGTTCTGGATGATCGTCCAGGTCACGCCGTCGGCAGTTTCAATGCCGCCCCCGCACGACCAGGTTGCCATGTACTGCGGGGCTCGCTGCTCGGCGATGCCACTGGTAGGGTCCGCTCGAGTGTCCATACTGGCCATCCGACGTCCAAGTTCCGCTGTTGTGGTAGCTGACGGTCCAGCTGTTTGGCGAACCGGTCCCGGTTCCCGTGCCCGTTCCAGTTCCTGTACCTGTCCCCGTTCCGGTCGCGACCGCCGGCGTCTGGGGAACGGACTTAGCCGGAGTCGCCAGAATAATCGAGCCAACCATCAGCAGGGTGAATAACACACTTGCTAAGCTTCCGGCACGTCTTTGAACAGTATTGACCCCATTATTGGCTGCCATGCCGCCATGATACGGCGGCCTTCCGTGCCTGCCCCCCCCCGCGAAAACTGCGCGGAAGAGAGCAATACTCTTCGCCGCTATTCTTAGTGACATCCGTTCGATGTACAGATAAAGGTGTACGGATTGCCCGCGAAACCAGACGCTAGGGCCGCTTGACCGGCTTGCCCCAGATGTCCTCCATCAGCTTGTAAGCCTCGGGGTCGAAGGTCTTCAATTCCGCGTTGACGAAGGGATAGAAGTCGTTCTGGCCGAAGTAGGCTTCCGTGCACTCCGAAAAGAACTCCATCTGATTCGTCTCCGCATAATGCTTGACGGTTTTGCCATCGTAGTGGAGGACGTGGTCGTACTTCTTGCTCGCCATCTCGTCATCCCAGACTTTTTTGATCTCCTTGTTGTCGAACCCGTCGGGAAGGAAGTTGGCGTGGTAGGCGTGGGCAAGCTCGTGAAGGAGCATCCACGGCTGCTCGTGGGTCCAAGAGACGAAGTGCTCGGCGTTCGCGATCTCGACCCCGTGCGCCATCTGCGGGTCGGCGCCATGGTCCTTCAGCCAACCGGCCTCCGGATGATAAGCCGCGCAAGGCGTGGCGGGATCGTCGGTGTGCATCCAGATCGTGATCTTCCGCAGCTTCGCGAGCGGACCGTCGGGTACGACCCGGCTGATCCGGTAAAGCTGATCGTTCAATTGAGCCTGCACCGACGGCCAAACCGGGTCCGTTATCTCTGAGGATTCGACTTTGACCGTCCAGCCATAGACGGTCAGATCGGTGTAAGTCCAGGGTGCGTTCGCGAGGGCGGCGAGGAGGGGAGTGAGGACCATGGTTTCAAGTTAACCACGCCGGGGGCGGCTCCAAGCGTCATTCTGAAGCGAAGCGAGCTTGAATCCCTCGGGTCACGTTGGCTGGCTCTGACCTGGACTCTCCTCAGCCACGTGCCCCGAGGCTTTTGCAGCCGGCGGAAGGGAGTCTCGGTCGATGCGCGCGACCCGAGGCATGGGCCAGTGGCCGACTCAAGACCCCGGCGTCAGCAGCCTCCTCCGATTCCGCTCCGCGACATCCTCATGCCCAAGCGACGAAGCGACCCGCGACAGGAAGTCCCACAGCCCCTCGCGGAGAATCATCCCGTTGAAGGTCCACTCCCGCTCGTACTCGCCGGATTCGCTCAACTCTTCGAGCCGGAGCAAGGCCCGGTAGATCCCATCCGGATTCTGCCTGCGCAGCTCGGTTTGCGCGATCGCCCAGAGCATCGGGGGACTGGCGCCGAACCACTCCCAGGCCCGGTCGAGGATCCGCTGCGTTCGCTCGGAATCCAGATCGCGGCGTCGCAAATGCGTCAGAGCCGTGCCCAAGAGGTTCGCGACCAACGGCTCCGGGCGTCGCCGGCTGTCGAGGACGCGGTCGGTCAGCTCGGTCACCATCTCGATCCCCCCGGGCTCGTTGAGCAAGACCATGGTCTGGGCCAGTTCGACCTCGTAGTAAAGCTGCCCCGGCCGGGCGGCCAGCTCCTTCCGCAGAAGCTCGATGTTGCGCCGGTGCTTCTCCGGGGTCATCCCGCCCATGAAGCCGTCGTGCATCAGCACGGCGGGGTAGCGGAAGACCTTCCGTTTCCCGGCTACCTTCTCCAGTAGCCGGTCCGGCACATGCTCATGGATGAAGCCTTGGAATTGAAGCTCCGGATGCGTTCGCCACATCCGAAACAGCCAGCTCTCCGACCAATGCGCCTCGTCGCTCAGGTCCCGCCGAATCAGGTAGTAGCCGTAGGCTTCCGATTCCTGCATCAAGCGGCGGATTTGCGGCCCGGAGTCCGGGAGGAGCCATTCGTCGGTATCGAGCCGAAGCGTCCACTCGGTCTCGACTTCCCTCAACGCGAGATTCAGAGCCTCGCTGAAAGAGCCGGGCCAGCCGATCTGGAACAGGCGAGCCCCGTTCACCCGGGCGATCCCCGGCGATAAGTCCTTCGAGCCGGTATCGAAAACGACGATGTCGTCGGCCACGCCTTGGACCGACTGCAGCATGCGGAGAAGCTTCGGCGCCTGGTCCTTTGTAATGCAGAGGACGGTCAGGCCGGGGCGCATGGGCGAAGGTTACCGCGACACCTGCAGCCCCAACCCCTCCTCCATATCCCGATCCGCGCCGAGAGAAACACCTCTAACCTGCATGAGTGGCGAGACCTTCGCCGGGCAAGAAACGTGTCGCGTGGAGTCGCAACAAACCGTGCCGGGGGCTTTCAGCCCCCGCTCGGGCGAGGAGCGCGACCTCCGGCCGAGCGGCGACTGAAAGTCGCCGGCGCGGGGTTCGGCGCCGCTCACAGGGACTCCGCGCAGCCCTGCCGCCACGGGCTCGCCTTTTCGCCGATAAAGCTAGCTTTGCGGCGCGCCATGCCAAGCAGATGCGGATCGCAATCCTCAGTGTCCGTAGCCTTCTTCCGGATTCACCTTCCCTCGGAAGGAGCGGAAGAGATAGGTGAAGTAGCCGATCGCGAGGATGATCGCGATGATCCACCAGCCGAGGCCTACCCGCAGATTCAAAGGACCGGCCGAGGCGGTGACGATGTTCAGATCGTAGGCCGGGCTGACCGTCGACCCAAGCAGCGTCGGATAGACGCCGGACGCCGTCGCCGCCAGCATCGACGCGATAAACGCGCAAGAGGCCACGAACGAACGAGATTCCTGCTTCTGCTTCAGCGTTACCGGAACGGCCGCGATAGATGCGACAACCCCAGCCGCCAGAACCCAGGACAGCGGCCGCCCGGCCATCGTCGAGAACAGCTTTGGCTGCACGGCTACCGTACCGATCGTGGCGAGGACGCCAAGCGCCACGACCGCGATCCATAGCTTCATTCCCGCCGCGGTCGCGCGATCGTGGACCGGCCCCGTCGCCTTCATCCGCAAGTACAGGGCTCCATGCATCGCGAGCACCGCGAACGTGAACAAGCCGACTAGAACCGTGTACCAATCGAGAACGCCGTCGCCCGTCGCTTCGAAATTGGTGAACAAGGGTCCGGAGAAGTAGCCGTCGGCATTGACCGGAACGCCGCGGATGACGTTGCCGAGCGCCGCCCCCAGAACGATCGCCATCAAGGAGCTGGCGAGAAAGAAAGCGCCATCCCAAAGGCTGCGCCACAGCGGTGAGGCCTCCATAGACCGGAACTCGATCGAGATTCCCCGCATCACGAGAAGCCACAGCACCATCATGAGCGGCATGTAGAATCCGCTGAATCCAGCCGCATAGGCGCGCGGAAAGGCGAAGAAAAGCACCCCGCCGCCGGCAAGAAGCCAGACTTCGTTACCGTCCCACAGCGGCCCGATCGCGCCGATCACGGTGCGCCGTTCCTGATCGCTTTTCGCCACGAACAAGTGGAGAATGCCGGCCCCGAAGTCGAAGCCGTCGAGGACGACGTACGTCGCCATCATCAGGGAAACGATGATGAACCAAACGGTTTGCATCGCCTATTTCGCCTCCACCGGGCCTCTCGATATCTGCTTCAAGATCAGATAGAGGAACAGAACTCCCATCACCAGGTAGATCCCCATAAAGCCGAGCGAGCTGAACGCGACTTCCCCTCCGCTGACCGTCGGAGAACTTCCTTGCGCGGTCCGCTCCAAGCCGTAGACCACCCACGGCTGGCGTCCGAGCTCCGCCGTCATCCAGCCCATCGTGGTCGCAATGTAGGGGAACGGGAAGGCGAGCATCAAGATCCAGAGGAGCCATTTGGAATTGTAGAGCGAACCCCGCCAAAGTTTGATCGCCGACGTCAGCATCAACAGAATGAAGATCGTCCCCAGCCCAACCATGATGTGATAGGCGAAGTAAAGCAGTTCGACGTTGTCGGGCAGGTCCTGCTCGGGAAAGTCGTTCATCCCCTTCACTTCCG
>DATJYD010000811.1:0-6214 GCA_035499755.1 Fimbriimonadaceae bacterium | reverse complement strand
GGCGGTGGATCTCGGTGGATTCGGTGTTCGGTCTCCTCAAGTAAACAGCATTGTCTCTAGAGGGGTTGGTCTCTTAACTGCGCGATTCGCCGCGCCGCCTCTTTAGCCGACTTCGATAACGCGCCGCGCCCTGTTGCAACCCCAGAACGGTTCCGGGTCTCCACCCACCGTCGCTGCAAGCCAGGGGTGGGAGCCCAAGGCCCCAGCCTCTGCATGTAACATCGTTGCTGTTACGTAAAAGGTATTGTGGAATCTCCCATGTACGTCTTCACCGAGAACGCGTTCCTTTCGCTGGTTGCGCACCACAGCGACGAGCGCTTGCTCGAAGTCAGGGCTCAGTTCAAGGGAGACATCGAACGCACGTTTCCGGAGTCGGAGGTCGGCTTCGACCCGGCCGCGGAATTCCCCTATTCCACGTCGATCCCACGCGATCGGGTCGTTGAGCGCATCGCCCTGCGCGTGCAGCACATCGGCTACCGGCACTTCAATCCGAATTCGGACGAGCCTTGGCGTCAAGAGGCTTACACCCAGGTGGAGACGGTCCTCCGGATGGCGCATCGGGATGCGCCGGTCGGAGAGACCTGAGCGGGCCGGGCCAAAGTATTGAGACGAATACGATCCCCGAAACGTGGCGGGGAAGCCGACGGATGGTATATAATCAACCCTTGCGTCCTCGGCGCGGGCTTTTGCCGTGCCTGAGCGACCGGACGGTTTCCCATGAAAGTCAGGGCCAGTGTCAAAAAGATTTGCGACAAGTGCAAGATCATCAAGCGCGAAGGAGTCGTGCGCGTGATCTGCTCCAACCCCAAGCACAAGCAGCGGCAGGGGTAGCGTAGCGGATCGATGACTGATCCGAGACACCGGACACCTAACACGAACAACCAACAACTTCTATGGCACGTATCGCAGGTATCGATCTTCCCCGGGACAAGACGGCGCAGTATGCGCTGCCCCTCATTTACGGCATCGGCAAGCACAACGTCGTCGAGCTTTGCGAGAAGGCGGGCATCGACCCCCGCAAGCGGGTCCGCGACTTGAGCGAAACCGAGGTCGGCCGTCTCCGCGAGATTCTCGACCGGGATTATCAGGTCGAAGGAGACCTTCGCCGGGAAGTCCAGGGCAACATCCGCCGCCTGATCGATATCAACTCCTATCGAGGTCTGCGCCATCGACGCGGCCTGCCGACCCGCGGCCAGAACACGCGCCATAACGCGCGAACGAGGAAGGGCAAGCCGAAGACGGTTGCCGGAAAGAAGAAGGCGAAGAAGTAGTCTCCGGGTGCCGGTGCCAGGCGCCGGACTCCCCGCCCAACACCCAACACCAAATCCATGGCAAGAAAGCAAGTACAGAAGGGCAAGCAGAAGGAAAGGAAGAACGTGCCGGTAGGCGTGGCCCATATTCACGCCTCCTTCAACAACACGATCATCACGATCACCGATCCTCAAGGCAACGCTTTGAGTTGGGCGAGTTCGGGCAACGTGAACTTCAAGGGGAGCCGAAAGGGCACCCCGTTTGCGGCTCAGGTCGCCGCCGACAAGGCCAGCCGCCTCGCCCAAGAGCACGGACTGCGGAGAGTCGACGTCTTGGTTCGTGGCCCCGGCTCCGGAAGGGAAACCGCAATCCGCTCCCTCCAGGCTTCCGGCCTCGAAGTGACCAGCATTAGCGACGTGACCCCGGTGCCGCACAACGGCTGCCGGCCTCCGAAGCGACGACGAGTCTGACGATTTCGGATTGCGGATTTGGAGCTGACCCGCTCCCAGTCCCCAGCCGGAACCGACGACAGAGAGCCTTGCATGAGTCTTTGATTGGAGCGCGGTTGGCGAGACAATCCGCAATCCAGAATCCGCAATTCAAAACCCCGAGATGCCGCACATATCAACGCTAGATCTTAATGTCGAGTATGGGAAGTTCGTTCTGGAGCCTCTCGAGCGAGGCTATGGCCAGACGATCGGCAACGCCCTTCGCCGGGTGCTTCTCAGCTCCATCCAGGGCGCGGCGGTTGCCGCCGTCCGGATCGACAAGGTCTTCCATGAGTTCGCCCCGATTCCGGGCCTCAAGGAAGACACGACGGAACTTCTTCTCAACCTGAAGGACCTCGCCATCCATATCGACACCGAAGACGGCACCCCCCAGGAGGACAAGGTGATCCGGCTCGACGTCCAGGGGCCGGGCCGCGTGACCGGCGCCGATATCGTCTGCCCGGAAGGCGTCACCGTCGTCAACCCCGAGGTCTATCTCGCGACGATCAGCGACGATAAAGCTTCCCTGAACATGGAGCTCTATGTCGGCTGGGGCACCGGATACATCCTTCCCGAGAAGCAGGAGCGGTACAAGGGCATCATCGGAGTGATTCCGACGGGCAGCCAGTATACGCCCGTCAAGAAGGTCAACTATACGGTCGAGGCGACCCGCGTCGGCATGCGCACCGACTATGAGCGGCTGGTTCTCGACATTTGGACCAATGGCGCGGTGAGGCCGAACGACGCGCTCAGCCAGTCCGCCCACATCCTCGACAAATACTTCCGGATGTTCTTCGATCTCGGCGCCGCCGGCTTCACCGACGATTCGCTCGAAGCCGACGAGATGTCGCCGGAGATTCTGAATATCCCCGATCTGCGGATCGAAGAGCTGGACTTCTCCCAGCGCACGTTCAACTGCCTTCGCCGCGCCGGCTTGCTCACCCTCAGAGCCTTGGCCCTCGCGACGGAGAGCGATCTCACCAGCATCCGGGGCTTCGGCAAGAAGTCCTTGCTGGAAGTTCGCGACAAGCTTCAGGAGCATGGCCTCGAGCTCAAGCCGCCGAAGGGCGGCTACCGCGCGCTCGACGCCTTCGACGACGAGGACGACGATTTCTAGGAGGGTGCATGGGTTAATGGGTGAGTAGGAGTCCCATTTACCCATTCCCCCCATTCACCCTCTCCCCTATTCGCCCATTCACCCACCATGAGACACCTTGTAGATAGAAGAAAGCTCGGCCTCCCGAGCGACCAGCGCCAGGCGCTTCTGACGAACCTGCAGCGCCAGTTCATCCGGCACGGCTACGTTCGGACGACGCTCGGCCGCGCGAAGGAGCTGCAGCGGCTCGTCGAAAAGCTGATCACGCTCTCGAAAGAGGATTCGCTCGACGCCCGCCGCCAAGCTCGCAAGGTGCTCGTCGGCCATTCGTCCGCCAGCCGGCGGCCGGAAAAGGCGATGATCGGCAAGACCGAATTGGAGCGCACGCAGGTTCTCATCCGGATGAGCCTGCTTAACGGCGAAGACCTCGTGAAGCACCTGTTCGACAATATCGGACCGCGCTACCGGGAGCGGAACGGCGGCTATACCCGGCTGACGAAGATCGGCCCCCGCAAGGGCGACGCCGCGCCCCAGGCCGTTCTCGAACTGGTGGACTAGGTGGCACGGGCGTCTCGCCCGTGGTATTCAGGCGCGTCTCGCGCCTGTCCGGCTCGACCGGGACGGTCGAGAAAACCATGGCCGTGGACGGCCATGCCACGATGAGAATCAAATTCGTAGTCGCCTACGACGGAACCGACTTCTGCGGTTGGGCCGCCCAAGCCGGCCATCGCACCGTTCAGCAGACTGTCGCCGACGGCATCAGGCGCGTCTCGAAAGAAGACGTCGAGGTCGTGGGCGCGAGCCGGACGGATAGCGGCGCCCACGCCCGGGGCCAGGTTTGCCACTTCGACTCCTCGGTCCCTATCGAGCCCTCCGTCTGGCCCCGTGCGATCAACCGTGTGCTGCCCGCCGACGTTGCCGTCATCCGGGCTTCGCGGGTCGCCGACGACTTCCACGCCCGCTTCTGCGCAGAAGACCGTTGGTACCGCTACCGCATCCGGACGGGCGAACGCGATCCCTTCGCGAGCCGGCTCGCTCACGACTACGGCAAGCCGCTCGATGTGGACAGCATGCAGGCGGCCGGTCGGCTGCTCGAAGGCCGCCACGACTTCCGAGCTTTTACGGAAGAGCTTCAGCCCCACATCGAGAACACCGTCCGGACGATGCGTCGGGTGACAGTGAGGGCGATTCGAGACGAGATCTGGATCGAGATCGGAGGCACCGCGTTCCTCCGCGGCATGATGCGCCGTATGGCCGGCGGCTTGCTCGAAGTCGGCGCCGGCCGCCGGCCGCCCGAATCGATCGGAGAACTCCTAACCGAAAAGCGTTCCGAGCTGCATTGGCCCGTAGTCTTGCCCGCTAAGGGGCTCACCCTCATGCGCGTGCGCTACGGGAATCCGCCTCGAGATTGCCGAAACAGCACCGACGCCTAGCGCCACTTCTTTTCGGGCGACCATAGCCTCGAAAAGAAACAGATCGCCTGATACGCGACGCACCCGACGATAGCGAAGCGCGTGGCGTCCGCGACGGTGCGGCCGTTGACGATTGCAGCGGATATGGGGATCAGGGTGGCCAAGCACAAACCTGTAAGCGAAAGCACCACTTTGCGAGCGAAGTCGCCCATCCCCTTGCCGGAGCGACCAGTGGAATCTAGGTTAGCGCCGGCCAGGAGCAAGATGACTCCGATGACCAGGAGCAGGGCGATGTGCCAGGGAAAGCCCATCCAGGTGGCCGCAGCCGCAGCATCGTACGGGACGGACAGAGCGACCGCGGCGGCAATCGCGAAGACGCCTGCGGCAACCGTGGCCCAGGCAGCCGGCGTTACATAACGAAGTTCCCCGTCCCTGATCCGAGCCATTCTCGATTGTGGACTTTACCCTCGCCACCGCAAACGATCCTCTTTCGTGATGCGATCCAAGCGGTCCACGCGCCGGGGCGATGAAGTTCATGCGCGCGCGCCGCCGGAATCCGCCCCAGGATTGTCGGGCTAAGGGCCCCGTCGGACGGGTCGCACGCATTGGACAGGTCGGACCTTTAGCGGGCAATCTGGTCCCAGCGCGCGGCCGGAGGCGAACGCTAAATTGAACATCTGGTGCGGGAGTATGATTGAGCCGATGGTTGCCTTGCTGCTCGGCGCCCTGCTGGCCGATCGGCCCCCCGAGATAGCGAGGGCCGCGGGAATCGTCGTCGGTTTGACGACGGTCCAAGAATTCGAGAGGCGACATCGCGGCGGTTTGGTTGAGACCGGCGGGCATCCCCGCGGGGCTCGGGTCTGGTACGAGGAGACTCAATGCGTCGAGATCGACGCGGACGGCTTCAACTTCCGAAGAAGCGGCGAGGTCATTGACGAGCTTTCCCTTACGTGGGAGCGACCAGGCGACTGTCCTAGCAACGTTCCCCGAATCCGCCTGAGAAAGAACGAGCTTGGAATGCTAGCGAAGCTCCACGCAGGGATGACGGAACTGGAGGTCGACAAGGCGCTCCGCGTCCGTCTCAAGTCGGGCGGCCTGGTTCAAACCGGCCTCATCCGCTACAAGGACAAGCTCGTCAACAAGATGGAAAACGGAGACCGCTACACGCGTTGGAAGGCACAATTCGACTTCGACGACAGCGGTGGTCTTCAGTCCGTTTCGATCGTCGGGGACTAGCGGGCTTGCGCGGTTCAACCCTCCCCTCTATCACAGAGCCGTGCGATGAGGCGCGGATCGACAGTCTGGCCCGAGGGCGGAGGAGCCGGAGGCGAACGCGGAAGACTCAGAACCCATCTGCGGTTTCTCCATGGGACGCCAGAGTCCCAGAGAACTCAGCCTCGTGCGGTCCGCCAGCGGTGATAGGCTGCGATGCGAAGGGAGTGAAGGCATGCGGATTCTCTGGCGGTCGATAGTCGGGTTGCTTTGCTGCATCGGAGCGACATGGGTGGTCTGGAACACCGCCTGCGCCCTTGGCGTCGTTCGCGCGCCATTGCAGGAGGCGGTGTTTCGGTCGCCCGACGGCCGCCGGGCCTTGTCATGGGTGGTGTCGCCTGGCGAAACGGCGCCCCGGTGCCTGTCTTTCCCCCAGCCCGGGCCCCACATCTTTGAGCCGCGCATTTACTTCCATGGAACCTTCTATTCGTCCCGGTGGACTTCGAACGAGTCCGTCGACCTCTTCGTCTCTCCCGACTTTCAGATCGAGAATTCCATCGGGGACGTGCCACGGGTAATCCTGATCCGCCTCGCCGAGCCCAGATAGGAGTGCCTGCCTCGAAGCGACCGATCACCCATCGCTCCAACGCCCCAAGGCCAAGCGGAGCATGTGCCATAATGAGCGGTTCGACAATCTAGGCCTCGGGCGCGGAGCCGGAGGCTGGGAGCGAGGGAACGAAACCCTCGACTGGCGA
>DATJYD010000810.1:0-2683 GCA_035499755.1 Fimbriimonadaceae bacterium | reverse complement strand
GCAGTTGGCATCGCGGGGTTTGCCGCCACGGCGGCATCGCAGCCGGTTTGGAGCCTCTACTCCAACGTCTTTGGCGTCAATCCACTTCCCCTCTCACCCGAAGCCGTGGGCGCTCTGACAGGCTATCTCGTCATGATCTGCGCCTTCGGGCGCGGTAACCGAATCGCCCGCTGGATTGGTCCCGCCGCCGCCATTCTGCTCTTTGCGTGGGGAGTGGCGCTGAACCCGTGGTGGGTCTCGAGCCAGTGGCCCTTTGTAGCGTTGCCGCTTGTGGCCCTGATCTGCTCTGAAGGCATCTTCCGCCTTTGGCTCCTCCCTTTCCTCGCGGCTCTGCCCCTCGCCGATGGCCGCGCGATCCATCACGGCTTCGTCTGGGCGCCCGGAAACCTCTATCCGAGTTATTCGCAGTTGGGCGCCGTGAACCTTGCCCGGCACGCGGAGTTCTTCGCCTCTCACGGTTTTCTGGCGACGTTTTTTATCGGGGGCGGGATCGCCATCTTCGTCGAGCGCTATCTCTTCCACGAGATTCGCCGGACGCTGCTTCGCGACTCCCGGACCAAGGCGCTGTTCTTCGCCTCCTACGCATGCGCGGCGATCGGCCTTCTCCAGCCGCTCGCCCTGTATGTGGCGCTGCTCTGTTTTGTAGGAGGCACCCTCGTCGTTCTCTCCGACACCGCCCTCGCCGCATAGACCGCTTGATTGGCGAAGAAGGCGATCCCGTAGCGGCAGGCTTGCCCTGCGAAGCTCTCGTCACTGATGCAGGATAAATCCGCTCCCCTCGTCCCCTCGTTCGATCGGCCTAGAATAAGACCAAGCTCTTTTTCGCAGGCCCTCTTCGATATGCTCCCTCGCTCGCCCAGGATTCTGTTCGCCCGGCTCGGCGGCTCGGCCATTCTCCTCGTCGCAGGAGTCGTCGCGCTCGGCATCGGATCCGTCTCGACGAACGCCCGGCCAAGAGGCGAGCAAGATCCCCTCAGACTGGCCGACCTCGGGAAGAGGTTGTTCGAAGACCGATCGCTTTCGAATCCGCCCGGACTCGCTTGCGCAAGCTGCCACGCGCGAGAGGCCGGGTTCACCTATCCCGGTTCATCAGTCAATCTCTGGCTCGGCACGGCTCCCGGCTCGCTCCCGAAGCGCTTTGGCAACCGGAAGGTTCCCACTCTCGCCTACTCCACGTTCCTGCCCGCCGGACCACCGCATTTCGACCCGGATGCCCAGGCTTACGTCGGCGGGCTTTTCTGGGATGGCCGCGCCGACGGCTCCCTGGTGCAAGTCCGGGGACCGCTGTTCAATCCAAACGAAATGAACGACCGCGACAGAGATGGCGCGAGTCCGCAGATGGTGGTCGACAAGATCCGATCCGGGCCGAACGCGGCGGAATTCCGGGCGGTCTTCGGCGACGACGTGTTCTCACGGTCCACGGAGGCCATTCTCGGGCTGCTCTCGAAGGCAATCGCAGCCTACGAGGCTTCGCCCGACGTCTCGCCCTTCACATCCAAGTACGATGCCTACCTCCAGGGAAAAGTCCGGCTGACCCCACAGGAGCTTCTGGGAATGAGGCTGGCGACGGGGACGCTCAACGGCCGGCCAGGCGGCTTGCCGTTCAAGCGGTCGGCGCATTGCATGGATTGCCACAGCCTCAGCGACAATTTGTCGAAGTCCCCCGACCTTTTCACGAACGGCTGCTACGCCAATCTCGGAGTGCCGCGCAACCCGCTCAACCCGTACTACGCGATGACGGGGAGGGCGGCGAATCCGGCCGGATACAACCCCGACGGCCGCGAGTTCGTCGATCCGGGTCTCGCGGACCCCCTCTACTCGCTCGAGGGTTGGCCCTTCGCGGCCGGCGATCCGCTTCGGGCAGAGGGCCTCTTCAAGGCGCCGACCCTTCGAAACGTGGACAAGCGTCCCTACCCTGGATTCGTCAAGTGCTACATGCACAACGGCTACTTCAAGACTCTGAAGAGCGTCGTCCACTTTTACAACACCCGAAACCTCACGACCAGCCCCGGCGAGGTCATCGATTTCACGAAAACGGACCCCTATGCCGGTCTCAAGGGCAAGCCCCTATGGCCGAAGCCGGAATGCCTGGACCCCGGAACCCTGATCAATCCCTCCGGTCAGCGAGGAATCGGCAACGTCCGGTCTCCTGCCCCGGCCTCGAACGACCCCGACGCGGCCGAGATCGGCGATCTTGGCCTGACGGACGAACAGGAGAACGCGATCGTGGCATTCCTGAAGACCCTCAGCGACGGGTACTTCCAGCGGACTCCCTGATCCCCGAAATAGGCGATCGAAGCGCACGGCAAGGCCCTGCCGCTACGGCGCTCCCGACTGGCCATAGTGGAGCTTCAGGATCCCGAAGTCGCTCAGTCCGACCGAACCGTTGCCATCCAGGTCGGCATTCGCGTTCCAGTTCGAGCCCCCTGGCGAACTGCCGTAGGCGAGCTTCAACTGGCCGAAATCGGCGAGCGAGACCGAATTGTCTCCGTTGACGTCACCGTTGGTCAGCGTATAGGAGAGTCCGTTCAGGCCGCCGCTCGCCAGGGTCTGGCTCGATAGCTTGGACCGGAGCCAGTGGCTCGCCTTGGCCGTGATATCGTAAGTTCCCGCAGTCGCCGTCGTCGCAATCTGGAAGTTTCCGCTCGCATCGAGCAGCACCGTTTGCGAATCAATCGGGGTG
>DATJYD010000809.1:0-2946 GCA_035499755.1 Fimbriimonadaceae bacterium | reverse complement strand
AATCCTCAATCCTCGAATCCTCCAATCCTCTAATCCTCAGAACCCTCTATAGAGGATTTGGGACTGTCGCCGCCGTGAGCGGCGAGCCCGTCGAGAAGGGATCGGCGTCGGCCGGATAGAGGGAGACCCAGGCGCCGGTCTTTCCGCGCGGATCGATCAGAGTCCCTGCCGGCATGACGACGAGGGGCGCGCAGCCGCGCACCGCCTCGAAGACGTTGACCCCCGGCCAGGCCGAACAGACTGCCGTGCCGGGTGAGGCGACCTCTGCCACGAGAACGCCGTTCAGATAGATCTGGACAGGCGAGCCCGCCGAGGCTTCGGGTACGCAGATCGTCGCATCGAAGGGGTTCTTCGCCTCAAAGGCGAAGGCCGCGTAGACGCCGAAGGCGGTTCCCGAGCCGGTGTACGAGACCTCGCCGGCGATCGTCGGCCGCGCCGACACGATCGTCGCCGCCCCGAATTGGCCGCGCCAGTCAGCCCCGACTCCGGGAGTGAACGTGCCTCCGGGGAGGAGTTTGAATAGGATGTACGACATTTACCGCTCTCCTGCCCCCAAGCTGAGCCCTTCGAAGTCCGATTCCAACCGCCAAAGCACCGTGCCGCAAGCGAGGTTGCCGTTCAGATCGACCGAACCGGACCAACCGTTCTCTGGCGCTCCCGTCGCGGTGACCTCGGTTCGGATGCGCGAGTCCTGCTTGATCGTCACCGGCTTGCCCTCCGCATCCGAGCAGTCGAACACCCCTCGAAATACAGAGCCGCGTGGCTTGTAGGTGCAGTCCAGACTTAAGGTCGAGCTTTGAGAATCCACCATAACCTGACTCGAACCGAACCGGAACAGGTTAAGGTCCGGCGTCTGATACTCGCGCGAGCGCAACTCGATCGAAGGGCCAGAGGCCGAGCCTGGTTCGGCCGAACCCTCTTCATAGCCGTACACGTGCCCGTCCGACGAGAACAGGAGAAGCCGGCATCCGGGGCCTATCTGCGCAGCGTCGAACGTGCGTACGGTCTTGGCCGCGACCAGCGTCGAAGGCAAGACATCGTCGAACTCCCATTCCTGGAGCACGTCGTTCCAGCCCAGAAGGTGAGTGTTTGCCGTGCCACCGGCCGGAGCGTAAGCCAGGTAATAACGGTCCTGCCAGAAGACGCCGGAGGCGGTCCCTCGCAGTGCGGCCGGAATCGACTTCGTCTTGTCGTCCACCGCGTTCCGCGAGATGCTCGCCGCACCGCCCCCCGCGAAGCGGATAATCTGCCCCTCCTGGTCGATGTAGAAGATGATCCCTGCGCGCTCGGCCACCGAGAACGGCTCGTTCGTCCCGTGAGCGTTAACCCTCACCCGCGTAGAGAGCGAGGACGCGTCGTAACCCCCTCCCACGAGGCCGCCCGCCGTGCCGAGTGCGTTGAAGCTGCAGTCGGTCAAGACGTAGATGATCGAGGCGCCGTCCGCGCCGGCCGCCGTCATGACCCCCGCGCGGATCCGCTCACCCGAAAACGTCAGGCGGGAGGCCGCGGTTTCGCTTTCTTGGGTCGAGGCGAAGCGGAATGGAAAGCCGAGGGCCGAGAAATAGAGGTCGCCGTAGCAGTAGTTCCCGGCCGGGTCCTGGATCGCGCCCACGAAGCTGCGTTGGTTCGCGGTCCAGACCGCGGCAGCACGCGGCATCGAGATGTTGAAGGCGCTCGGGATCGTGATGCCGGGATCGCGCAAGTCGCGGTCGACGAGCCCCGAACCCCAACCGATCGTCTCCGTCTTCACGTTCGCGACCGGCGCAACCGCATTCCCATTGACTGTCCACAGCCACGGCGGCCCCATCGGGTCCATGACCCAGAACTTGCCCGCTCCGACGACCGGCTGATAGATATCGACGGTCGTCCAATAGGTCGCGGGCAGCCCGGCCGCCGCCTCGTCGGCGGTTCGAAAGTAGACGTCGATGCTCGAGGGCAATCCGTTCGACTTGTCAGGTCCGCCGTCCGGCCCGCCGCTCAACCCGCCGTAGACCTGAAGGCTGCTTCCGGGGTTCACGACGTGCAGCGAATAATCGTAGAGCACGTCGGGCGAAACCGGGATCTTCGTTCCTGCCACTCCGGAAGTCCCGGAGGTCACGACCGCCGGGCCGCCCGTGTTCTTGAGCAGTTCCGATCCCATGTCGGTCGCGACGATGCCGCCTGATTCCGAAACCGCCCAACGGTCCGTATAGGCGATCCCGAACTCCGTGTTGCCGTAGAAACCGCCCCCGGAACCGGCTCCCGCGATGGCCAGGATCGTCAGGGAATATCCGGAGGATGGCCCCGCCCCGTTCCGCGTTAGCTTCAGGTATTGGCAGGTTCGGTTCGCGGTGGGCACGTTCTTGAGGGAGAAGGTCACCATGGACCGGTTGTTGGCGGTGTCGAACGCCACCACGGTCGGGGCGAGCGCGACCGTCGGATCGGAGGAGGCTGAATCGTAAATCGTGTAGAGCGGTGCGATCGTCACCGTCCCGCCCGACGTGTAGGTGCCGCTCCCGGTCGCAGCGTGGGCGAGAGTCTGATCGTAGTACAGCGCCACCTGGTTGGCCGAATACCCGGTCGCCTTCGCATAGAAGAGCCCGTTGGCATTCGTGTTGCCTCCGACCGACTGGACCCAGACGCGGTTAAGGCTCGTGCCATCGTTCGCCGCCGACAAGCCGTGGGCCGTCGCCGTTGTCACCACGATGGGTGAGACGCCGTTGCCGGTCGTCGCCGAAACACTGAGAACGCTCCCATATCCGCCGACCTCGATCTTGCAGTTCGTGATCGGTGGCCCGAGTTCTTCGTGCCCACTGGTTCCCTTGCGCTGAACAGCTGGATCATGGTCCGTTACGGGCGGAGGGTCCAGCTTTAGGTTCGGCGTGATCGCCATGGCCACGGATGAGGGATCGGCTGGTGGGTTTAGAAGATGTATCCGGGCGATCTCGATAATGGCGTCGTCGCTCA
>DATJYD010000808.1:0-2774 GCA_035499755.1 Fimbriimonadaceae bacterium | reverse complement strand
GTCGACGTCGTGGGTTAACGCGTACTTGTATTCGGCGTCCGCGATGAGCACGTCTCCCCGCAGCTTTTCCACGTCGAGGCGGGCCTTCCATTCTTGCTCGGCTTGTGTCTTCGCCGCGCCTTTGAGGTTCTTGGTGGAGTTATCCTCGTCTAGCGAGAGCCGGTCCTGATAGAGCTTGTTGATGGCCGTGAGGGTCGACCAGTTCAGGGTTGAGTTGGCCCAATACATCGACCCCTTCGAAGTATCGTAGGTCGCTCCCTGGACCTTCGGGGGAGGGGGAGGCTCGCCAGATGCCGGATTATTGACATCGCCGAGGATTTCGGTCGCCGTTCGCGGGTCCGTAGGCGCCTGCTGCTGGCGGTTGCACATCAGCATCGTGGCGAGATAGAGAACGGAGAAAAGAAGCACCGTTTGCCACACGTTCTGCCGCGGCGGTTGTTGTCTGTTAGCCATTCGAGTTCTTAACTTCTGAGTTTAGAGCGTGCACTTGGATTCGGCTGGGCCTTTCCGAACTCCGGGGTGCGCCAGTCCAAACTCACGGGACCGGATCGTGTCCGCTTCCTCCCCACGGGTGACATCTCATGATTCTCTTGAATCCCATCCAACTACCTTTCCAGAGCCCATAGCGTTGCACGGCTTCGAGCGTATAGTTCGAGCAACTCGGCTCGTAGCGGCAACTCGGCGGCATCCATCGCGTGCTCTTCTGATAGGCGCGAATCAGGAAGACGCCGATTCGCTTGCCCATCTCTCCTCGATCTTTTTCAGAAGCGGCCAAAGGTCCATTCTCACCTCTGCGATTCCTACGCTGCTTGCGCCCGTCCCGATGATGACGACTAGGTCCAGCGGCCGTTCAGTTCTCGGGCCGATTTCGCGCAAGGCGGCCTGATATCTCCTTCGGATCTGGTTCCGGCGGGCATGGCATCCGATCTTCTTGGAAACTGCGAAGCCGATCTTCCCGGTTCCGGGCAAGGCGCAGAGTCTCGTGAATTTGCCTTGAACTCGCTTGCCCTTGTCGAAGATCTCGTCGAAGCGGCGCTTGCCGGGGCCGTTCATGGGGATCGGAGAGCGTGAACAGGAGAATAGGTGAACGGGTGAATGGACCCATTCCGATTCATCCGTCCTCTACGCCGAGAGCTTCTTTCGGCCCTTGAGGCGCCTCCGCTTGAGGACGTTCTGCCCGTCGGTCGATCGCATCCGGATTCGGAATCCGTGCGTCTTGCTCCTTCTCCGGTTGTTTGGCTGAAAGGTTCGCTTCATTCTCGCTGGTCCCTAGACTTCTTACAATTCGTGAACGCGAGATTCTACCTCATCGGTTCGACGGGCCCCGTACGCCCTAGCGCCAGGCATGAACCTAACGTAGAATAGAGCCTGATGCCGGAAAGCCGATTCTACAGCGAGCAAGAGGCCGATCAGATCCTCCGCAAAGCCGTGGAGAACTCCGTCGTCACCGGGGCGATGACGCGGGACCGGCTGCTTGCGACGGCGGCCGAACTCGGCATTTCCGAAGACGCCATCCTCCGGGCTGAGCAGGAGCTTGCCGCCCAGCGGGATGACGAAGAGCGCAAAAGGACGGAGGCGCGCGAACTGAAGGAATACCGGGCGTACCGCTGGCGGAAGGCCTGTTCCAGCCTGAGCGGATGGGTGAGCACAAGCATCCTGCTTATCGGGTTCAATCTCCTGACCTCTCACACGATCTCGTGGGCGATATGGCCGGTGGGGATCTGGGGCCTCGTGGAGTTGGGCGAGGTCGTGCAGGCTCTGATGACCCCGGCTACGCATGGAGAACGGTTCGAGCGCTGGCGGCGAAAACACCGGCGAGCCGAGCCGTCGGTGTGATCCCAATGGAGGTCCGCCGCGATTGGCACGAAGACGAGCGGTTCTGGGAACTCGCCGAACCGACGTTCTTCGATGACTTGCGGATCCACTCGGCCTTGCCGGAAGTCGAGGATCTGATTCGTCTGACCCAGGTCTCGGAAGGGGCGCGCGTCCTCGACCTCTGCTGCGGCCCGGGACGGCACAGCATCGAACTGGCTCGGAAGGGGATGCGGGTGACGGCAGTCGACCGCACGGCGCGATACCTCGACAAGGCTCGATCCCGGGCGGGATCGCTCGATATTGAGTGGGTTCTCGAGGACGCGAGGCGGTTCGTTCGGCCGGGCTGCTTCGATCTGGCGATCAACATGTTCACGTCGTTCGGATACTTCGAAGATCCTGGTGACGACCTGCGGTTGCTGGCCAACGTCAGGGAGTCCCTGCGCCCCGGCGGGAAGCTCGTGATGCAGGTGACGGGAAAGGAGGTCGTCGCGAGGGGGTTTTCGGAGCGGACCTGGGAGGATCGCGACGGTTGTCTGCTGCTGGAGGAACGCCGGCTCCATCCCAACTTCGAGGCGATCGAGAACCGTTGGACCCTCATCCGGGACGGCGAAAGGCACGAGATCGGGTTCGTGGTCAGGTTGTATGCGGCGACGGAGATGTTGGCTATCATGACGCAGGCCGGCTTTTCGGGGGCGAAGTTCTACGGCACGCTCAGCGGGTTGCCTTACGACCACACCGCAAGGCGGATGGTCGTCGTGGCCGTCCGGTGAGACTTCGATTGGCGGAGAGAACTCCACGCTCCGCGTTCCCTGCTCCGAACCGGAGGGGCTCCAAAACGAAAAAAGGCCCTCCGAGAGAATTCGGAGGGCCTTGGGAGGGGGGTGTGTGAGAGGATTTGCGCCAGCTTTGCTTTACCGCCAAACATGAAGCGTGCCAACGAACGGAGTGTCATCCATTTC